>JBOHQZ010000552.1:0-4811 GCA_050732275.1 bacterium | reverse complement strand
AAAGCTCGTCAACAATTGATCCAGCTCGACATCGACATGATAGATTTCTTTTTTGCCCTGAATACGCGCAAATTCTTTGCTTTGCTGTCGCATGAGTTTGAACTCCTTGTGAAAAGGCCTTTCAATCGCTTTGATTTCACGTTGGATTTTTCCAATTTGACGCTGACGGGTTTCCAAAGCTTTTTTGTTGCGTGGCGATTGAATGCGTTTGCCATCTTCAATCTTGCTGTTTTCCTTCAATCGACGTTCTTCATCGAATAACTTTTGCAGTTGCTGTTCTTTGTCAAAAATTTGTGCCAGCGGCTCTTTGAGCTCATCGTGCAATTGTCGAAGCGCGGCTTGCAGTTTCTTCATGCGTTCCAACATGTTGTCGTCATCGAGAAGCTTTTTGCCATACCCGACGACCTG
This sequence comes from bacterium, assembly GCA_050732275.1. Classification (GTDB taxonomy): domain Bacteria; phylum Zhuqueibacterota; class Zhuqueibacteria; order Zhuqueibacterales; family Zhuqueibacteraceae; genus Zhuqueibacter. The sequence goes on along the minus strand of JBOHQZ010000552.1, from coordinate 4,403 downwards.
GAAGAAGCAGACCGCGGCTTTCATCATAGCAAACTGTTTTTCGCAATGCGGCCAGCGATCGAAATAGGCTTTCACGACTTCGGAGGCGGCAAACAACGTCTTGGGAATGCTGGTGACCAAACAACATGATTTCCCATTATCCCAACGGACCTGGATGGCTCGACTTTCATAGATATATTTTGGCTCCTTTGAATCGATCAATTCGATCTCACAATCCGTCAGGGTCGCCGCGCCATGTCGATAACGCTGTGATTGGGAGAGATGCTTGAATTTGCGGGGATGAATTTGATTCGTATCTAAAATCGTGATATAGTGATATTTCGATTTGGCAAAAGCTCGGAGCGTTTGCACAGCGTTGGCTGCGCTATCAAAAATCAAGGCCCGGGTACAGCGTGACTTTCGCGGGCGCATCTGGCGTTCTGCATCAACCAGCTCATCCAATTGCGCCATCGCTTGCAAAGCATGTTGTTGCAGATCGGCATAGCCAGAAAAGGTTTGGAAGTAGATCGGACGTCCCAAACCATCGTGAATCACGACTTGCTCTAAACAATTCATGACGCGACCGAGCATCGCGACCTTGCCTTTCCGGCAGCGTTTCGAGGACCACAACGGTTTGACATTGCCATCAATATAATAACAAGCCAGTTGATGGTCAGCCGCATCATACTTTTTCCAGAACTGACTCCAAAAACGTGCGTTGCAGTGAATTAAATCCATCGAGGTTTGAAGATACTTCAATTCCCTGAGATATTTGTCAATCGTGGCATTTTTATAATTGTACCCGCTGGCATATTTTAACGCGTTACCCAGAGGCTTATCCAAGCTGCGGACCGCGCCATTGTTGGTCACCAACGGCAACAATAAAACAGCCAGATTTTTTCGGTTCAGGTTGTCGGCTTTCAACTGACCAAGTGATAATCGCGAAAAATCCTTGTCCTTGATTTTTTCATCCAGCGCGGCGAACTTCATCCGGCGAACGACAGCGATGCGGTTGTAGCGTGGCAAAAAAGTGCCATCACGACGGCGAGCGTAGTTGTGATCGCCGCCACCCGCATTTTCTTCATGGCGTTGGGTTTGTTGTAACCGTTCTTGAATGGTCGTGTTCCAGTGCTTCAGAATGCCGACATAATGTGCTAAAGCGGAGAAAATCTCAATGCCAGCAAATTGAACCGTTTCTTCCCGGAGCGTTGGCCCTTGGGATTGGATGCGCGTGAGATCGAATTGCCGGCGAAATTGATCGATACGGCTTCGATCTAATTCAATGCTCCACTCATGACGCAACTCCGCCTGTAAAGCGGCTGACGACAAATGACGATTGCAGGCAACGATTCCACGCAGGAATTCAACTTGTTCCGTCGTCAGCTTTCTCGCGTTGCCATTATGGCGTTGATCAAAAAGACCCGCTTCACCGTATTTTTCAAAACGATTTTTTAAACGATAATATTGACTGAGGCTGACAGGTGTTTCTCGATGCGTTGCAAAGTACTCTTGAACGGATAATGGCGATTTTTCAACTCTCGTGAAGAGCCGAAGCATTTCAACTTGCCTTTTGTCTTTAGTAAACATCAAATGGCCGCCTTGAAGTGAAAAGGTTGCTTTTCACTCTATATTCAACGGCTATCTGACAAAGTCAAGTTGAATTCGCATTTAAATTCCCGTTAATTTATGAGTAGCCGATACTCATGTATTATTAACACTTTGCCAAGAAAACCATGACTGCCTATCACCTCGACCAAAACGACTCCCTCGGCATCCTGCACCTCCACGCCAGCAACGCCAACGCGATGAATGACCAAGTGTTGCAGGCGATCTCAACGGGGCTGCAAGAAGCGGTCGAGGCTAATCTCAAAGGGCTTGTTCTCACCGGGTACGATCGTTTCTTTTCGGCGGGTCTGGATTTGCTAGCGGTCTCTGAGTTTGATCGCGAGCAGATGCGCCGCTTCATTGCGGAATGGGAGGCGGCGATGATTCGGCTGTTTGAGTTTCCCATGCCGGTAATTGCGGCGATCAACGGCGCGGCGACGGCTGGTGGGTGCATTCTCGCGATGGCGTGCGATTATCGCATCATGGCGGCCGAGAGCACGGTAATTGGAATGAACGGCATTCGGCTCGGCATTTCTTTGCCAGCCGCGGCGTTGGAGATCGCGCGCAATGAAATACCGGCTGCGCAATTAGCTTATGTGCTCTATAGCGGGAGGCTCTTCAAAGCGGATGAGGCGTTGCAGCGTGGACTCATTCACGAAGTCGTTCCTCAAGAGAATCTTTTGGAGACGGCGTTGGCGCGTTTGCGGGAATTTACCGGCCATGCGAGCAATCCGGCGGCTGCTCTCAAGGGGTCGCTGCGTCGAAATACGCTGGCGCGCATTCGTGAAAACGCTGAAGAAATGAGAGAAAAATTTTTAGACGTCTGGTTTAGCCCCACAGCGCAAAGGGCAATCCATGAGGCAAGGAATGGGCTTTTGGCAAAACGTTAATAACAACGTTCGCTTTCTGAAGCTTGACTTTCAAGAAAAAGGTGCGTATCTTCTTCTGTAAAAGTGTTCCAAAGGGTGATGAACTGAGGAGGCGGGTGGCAAATTAGATGACACAAGAAAAACGACTCAAGTCAGTCCGTAACTGGATTGCTGGTGCCGAGTACGATCTGGAAACGGCAAAGCATATGCTGAAAACCAGGCGTTATATCTATGTCGTATTCATGTGCCACTTGGCGCTCGAGAAGATGATCAAGGCGCATGTGGAATTAGAAGAGAATAAATTTCCACCCAAAATTCATAATTTGAAAACTTTAGCCAAGCGCGCCAAGTTACAACTTCCTGACGCCTGCAACAAAATTATTCTTTTGCTGGACAAAGCGAGCATCCCAACCCGTTATCCTGAAGACTTAAAACACAGTCTTGCCACCTATACGAAAGAATATTGCTCGAATATTCTCCAAGAAACCGAGGAGACACTGCAATGGCTAAAAAATCATCAGCGGTTCTCAAACCTGTAAAAAAATATATTCAGACCCTGGTCAGCGACGGCATTCGCGTGCAGCAAGTTTTCCTCTATGGGTCTCACGCAAAAAATAAAGCCCATCGCGATAGCGATATCGATATTATCGTTGTATCCGAAGACTTTATTGGCAAAGAGTTGCTCGAACGTTTGCACATCTTGGGATGGGCCCAGCGTGACGTGTCCGAACCCATTGAAGCCTACGGCTTTACACCGGAAGAAGTGCAAAACCGCGAGCGCGATCTTTCCGCCTTTTGGGAGGAAATTCTCGATACTGAAGCAATTCCTATTATTGACGAGGTTTTGGCAATGGCGTAAAAACCCAGACGAGGCCGTCTGGGCTACCTACCGTCTCACTTTCCCTCCATCGACCACGATCGTTTGTCCGGTGATAAATCCTGCCAAATCCGAAGCCAGAAAAAGAATCGTGCCTGCCACTTCTTCGGGTTGACCCCAGCGTTGCAGCGGCGCTTCATGGGCAAGCTCTTGCTTTTGGCTCTCGGGGAGTTGATGATACCAACCACTCGCAATATTTCCAGGAGCGACAGCGTTGGCGCGGATGCCGTATTTGCCATATTCGAGCGCCAGGTCACGCATGAGGCCCAACAGCGCGGCTTTGGCTTCGGTGTATGGTGTGCCGTGGTAGCCGGAGAGTGCCGACGTGGAACTGACGAATATCAAATTGCCGCGGCGTTGCGGCACCATGATTTTGAGGGCGTGATGGCTGCACAAGCGGCTGCCGTCGAGATCTACGGCGCGGACTTGGCGGAACCATTGCTCGACTTCAGCTTCGCGCATTTCGTGGAGCGGTGTGCGCCATAACTCTTCCACCAGCGGATAACCCGCGCAGCAGACGAGCACATCAAGACGGTTGCTGCTCCAATTTTGCAATTGCATAAACATCTCGCGAACGGCGGCCACTTCGGTCACATCCGCAACTGCAGGGAAGGTTCGCACGCCGTGCTGCTCGCTTAAATTAGCAGCAAGCTGATGGATTTCTGCCGCGTCGCGGCCGTTGATGGCTACCGCCGCGCCGCAGTGCGCGAACAACTCCGCTACTATGCGTCCAATGCCATGGCTGGCGCCAGTGATAAGCACGGTACGGTCACGTAAGCCGGGCAGCGCGATTTTTTCAACGGATGCGATCAAGATTTCACGAAGCTTATTTGTTTTTATTTATCCGGCCCAAACGCATGATTATAAAAAAAATGGGCAGGGACAAAATGAAATAGCCGAGGTTAAGAATACCGCACGTCCAAGCGTACCAGCTTGGTACCAAGTCGTTAGCCAACGGCAACTCGAAGAGATGCAAAAAATCCCACAGGCTGTGCAAGCCGATTAGAAGAATCGCAAACGCGAGGCGTTGCGAGACGCCCTGCCAGCGCATGATCACCAACGTGGCAATAAGC
>JBOHQZ010000551.1:0-4824 GCA_050732275.1 bacterium | reverse complement strand
GTGATACCAATTCAAGCTGTGCTCGTCCTCCAGCTCCTTGCCGTTGTAAGTAAACTTGTTCTCTTTGTGATTTGGCGCCACCCGATTCAATCCGGCCATCTTCATGCCAAACGGATAATAATGATCCTCCTGCAAAATCTCGGGCGTCGTTGCATTCGCGCCTTTGGTAAAGCTCACACGCACATTCTCGAGATGATCCTTCAAGTCATACTCATACCGCAGCGCGCCGTCGCTCAGCTTCTTCACGCGACCCTCGGCCATTTCAAAAAAATCCAGACCGCCGTTTTGGTCATTGAATTCATAGACAAAGCCATTCGAGTAAAAGATCGTTTTCGGCGGCTGATCGGGGCTGAGCACCATCTTCATCAACTTCTTGCCGGCGGCGCTGTAGAGCCATTGAATTTTTCTCTGGCTGTCCAGCGTATTGCCAAATTCCACCTTCGTCGGCAGATTCAAATGATTGTATTGGACCGCGAGTACCTTGTTTTTATCAAGAATCATGTTGCCATTGGCATCGTAGAGATATTCGGGATTGGCCGGGCGGTATTGGCTGCCGTTATCGGAAAAGTCATTTTCGTGCGCCGCAGCCACGGCATCATCAACGCCGGCGAGCTGATTGCCTTGATAAACGTAGGTGAGATTGTCGATCAAACCGTAAGACGACGGCACACCATTCTCATTGAATGCGGTCACGCCGTGCCTGGTGAGTGATTTGATATTGTTGTTGCCTTCGTACCTGGCGAACATCGTGTACTCATCGTTGCCTGCCAGCGGATTGTCGTACAAATCGCGAATGCGATAATGCGCCTCGCGCAATTGATTGACCCGGTCATATTGATATTTGTAGCTTTGATATTTCATCTCGAAGGGATTGAATGGCCCGGCGCCGCTCGGCGCCACCGCCCACTCGGCTGCCGAGATGATGTGGTTGTATCGCGGCGTATTGCCGAAGCGATTGTCCTGCCGCTCATAAAGATACGACATGCCGAAGAGATCGGGGCCGAAATTGGCGCCGTCAAAATCGCTCGAATTATTGCTACTGCTGCCATTGGTGAATTGCCCGCCGACAAAGAGAGGATTATTAATGCGCTCCAGCCAGCCTCGAATGTGGTAGACATAATCGACCGATTGCAAAAACGTGCTGCCGTCATTTTCGGAGTGCAAATTCATTTCGATTAGATTGCCGAGCGCATTGTAATGCTCCTCGACGACCAACACTTCAGCGCCTTCATTATTCTGTTGATATGCCCTCGCGAGCCGGCCGGCATGATCGTAAGTGAAGCGCTTGCGCACGGCCAGCGTGTCGTAAGCCGAGGCGTGAAGAATTTTCGACTTCACCACCCGGCTGGAAAAATCGAAAGCGGTGTTGATCGTATCAGTCCCAGCCACGATATTCGTCGCGACCACTTGAATGATGCGCCCTTCCTGGTCATAAAAATTGATCGTCTCCAGCCAGACCGGTTGTTGATTGCTGCCCGGCGGCTCGAGCGTCGTATCGATCGGATTGAGCGGCCCGGTGACGCGCGCCGTCAATACGCGCACTTTTTCCTTGGTCACTTTGTTTTCCAGCCGATCAAACAGCCGCCAATTCGAATGAGCTTGGGCTAATTCCGGATCGTTGACAAACGCGACATCGGCGTTGCCATCAAAATTGAAATCATAATCATCGAAATACGTCACCGTCAGCAGCCTCGCCGGCTCGTGCGGTGGAAATGCATGATTGGTGTAACCGTGCCGATTGGTGAAATCCGTCGTGTCTCGCACTTCATAGAAGAACGTATTGATGCCGTCGACGAAGCCCTCGGCATAACTCTGCATCGCGACGCGTGTAGTGCGTGTTTCATCGTGATAAATGCCGGTGAGAATCGCTCTGCCGAAAATATCATACTTGGTGAACACCCAATCGTTGGTTTGGCGCAGGTTGCCGTCCTGTGTCAGCACCTTTCGTCCGAGCCGATCATAAATGATAAAAATTGGCGCCGCGCCAGCGCTGCGTTTTTCCACCAAGCGGTGATAACCGTCATAAACGTACTCGGTCGCCCATTTGTCTTTGATGGCCGTATCGATTTGCCAGCGATTGCCCACGCTCATTTCACGGATCGCCATCGGCGGCACGATGAAGCGCTGATTGCCGAATTGATCGTAGAGATGATAGATGTCATGCTGCACGAGCTGATCGAACTCGTTTTCGTTGAACGTGCGCTTCAGAATATTCCGGCCAAATTTGTCGATAAAATTCAAAACCGTGTTGCCGTTTTCATCCAATTCGTCCATCACCTGCAATTCGCCGGCTTGATAAAATCCAGCGGAGACGAACATGCCTTGCGATTCATTCCACTGCCACAGGCGCACTTCCGCCGGGCCGTTGCTGCGCTCTTTGATTTTGACGGTATGCCCACTTGCCGGCGTTCGGCCGCCCGGCTGCCAGGTTTCGCCGGCTTTGCCTTTTTCGAGCACCCGCAGCAGCGGCGATCTTTCCAAGACCGACTCGGCGAACGGATAGGCCGAGTGCGGCACGCGCGGCGCGCTTTGATAAAAGGCGAGCTGATCCGCTGCCGTATTCAGTTTGTACTCGCCGTCGCCTTGCGCGGCAGCATACTGCAAATAGGCTTTGGACTTCGATCCGAGCTGATCATACACGACCGGCTCGACAATATCTTTTTGATCAGGCGATTCCTTGATCAGGATCGATTGGCTCACCTTGCCGAGATCGTTGTAATAATCGATGGCCTCGCGCAGGTGATGAACCGGCAGCAGCGGGATATCGGAAATTTTTTGGATGGGCGTCCAAAAAGTTTGCGTCAAAATAAAATGTTTGTCGAGGGAGCCGGAGCCGAAACGCGCCAGCTCGAACTCGCGGCCGCTCCAAAGCTTTCGCGCCTCGTCGAGCAGGCCTTTTTTGAGATAAACCAAACCGAGCGCGTCTTGCAAGCTTTGCCTCTCGGAAGCCGATGAATTTTGATCGCTCGCCAACGCCTTTTGCAAAACGCTTTCAGCTTCAGCGAGCCGGTCCAGGCGAAGATACACCGCGCCGAGATGGGCGAGGGCATAGGCGTTGGCTGGTTCGAGCTTCAGCGCCCGCTCATAATGTTGCGCCGCGATTTTGTCGTTCTTGAATTTCGCTTCATAAAGATAACCCAGCGCGATGTGCGCTGCGGCGTTTTGAGGATCGCGCTCGAGCACGGCGTTGAATGCTTTCAAGGCCTGGTCGTGCTCCGACAATAGCAGATGCAAAGCAGCGATGCGAAACTGCGTCTTTGCCTCGCCCGGCTTCATCGCGAAGGCATTTTGAAAGGCCTCCAGCGCGACGCGATAATTGAGATCGGCCAGCGCCTGCTCGCCTTCTTTGATCCATTCCTCCCACGTTTTTTTCACCGTCTTGGAATCATCAGGCTGAAGAACAGCCAGAATTTTCTCATTGTTGACCAAAACATTGGCTGTGAATTTGGCGATGTTGAATTCCTGCTGCCCGGAAGTCTCGACGGTTTTCTTGAGCGTCTTCAAATCGCTCTTGGCTTTGTCATAAGCCTGGCGCGACAATTTCGGTTTTGCCTCTTCCAATTTCTTTTCGGCCTCTTGCAGCGGCCCTTTTAACAACGCTTCGATGGTCATCTCGCGGTAGTGCATCATTGCTTTCGCCGCTTTTTCGCGAGCCTCCGCCAGCTTGCCTTGCTCGGCCATGGCGACAGTCTCTTGATAAAGGCGTTCACCGTCGGCGAATTTCATCGGCGAGAGCTTGATATATTCCGGCTGTGCCGCCTCCCAACGGCCGGCAATGAGATCGGCAAAATTGTTTTGGGTTGTGGCGGCTGTCTTCGCCGCCCGGCCAAAGAGGCTGATCGCTGCGTCGATCTGTTGTTGCAGCTTTTTATCATATTTGCCTTTGTCAAACTCGGCGCGTACTTTCTTATAGGCTTTGATCGCCTCAGCATAAAGCCCTGGCGCCAGCTCGGGCGCTCTGGCAGCAACGGCTTGCTCGATGGCAGCTTCGATTTTCTTGAATGCTTCGGCCTTTTTACTGTCCGGCCGCCGCTCGCGCAGATCGGTTTGGGAAAACCCGCTCTCGGCGCAGAGAAGAAAGAGAAGCGAGAAAATAAAAATTGAATGGCAAAGTCGGACCTTCATGATATGCCTCTTGAGGAAAATGTAGCGCAGACATCTTGTCGGCAATTGGCGCATATGGGCAGGCTGGAAGCCTGCGCTACTAATTTTCATGGCAATTTTTTTTGATTCAAGCAATTGGCTTGGACTCGAAAAAGATTCTTTCAGAATGACAGTTCCAATACGGGTTCACTGAACTTTTGCACCAAACTAATTGCCTCCCGCCCTGCCCGTCGCGATCAATTGCGGCGGCGGGAAAACGATCGGCTGGGTTGGCGTGCCGTAATTGTAAACGTAGCGCTTTCTCAAATTCCGATCCTGATCGCGAATATGAATCAACCTGCCCATCGCATCATACTCGTAATACGTCGTGATGTTATTCTCATTCGTGATGGCGCTGACTTGCAGCGACAGCGGATCGTAGACATACGTTTCCATCTGCGCGTCAATCGGGTGGATGCGGATATCATCGACATAATGATATTGGCCGCTGCCGGCGCCGGTCCCGGCCCCCACGCTCATGGTGATTTGACCGGCTTGCGCCGGTGTGATCGTGCCTTCGAAGTATTCCCATTGCCCGGTTGTTTGCAGCGCACCGGCAACGTGCGATTGAGGCGGTAGACCCTGGCCTGAAAATCCCAGGATGGGCTGACTGGTGAGCGCTGCCGTGCCTTTTTTTGCCCAGAAAGAAACGCGATAGACGGTGTTTTCCTTCAGAGAGAA
>JBOHQZ010000550.1:0-4852 GCA_050732275.1 bacterium | reverse complement strand
AACCGGCTGCCCCTAAACCCTATACGCTGTTGCCCGTAGATGACCGGTCCCGGCGAGCTGATTTTGATCAGCAAGGCGATTAACGCAATGAGCGGCAAGCTCAACAAGCCGCCGAAGATCACAATTAAAAGATCCATGACATCCTTGAGCAGGCGCGGCAGTGGCAACAGCAGGCTAATCCTCATGCCAATACTGTGCAGTCCACCCCAATCATATACACTATTTCCCAGACTGGGAAGCCCATCCATCTCAGGAACGACAAGCATGTGGGGAAAGTTATTCACATGCGTTCTGATAAACTGATGCAATTCCGAAGGCGCGCGTTCCGGCATCGCCACCACGGCCCAAAATACACCGTTTTGATTGGCAAACGATTGCGCCCTGGCGGGAGGACCAAGGTACACGTAAGGTTCCGGCACGCGATCGCCCCAGTGCAATTGCCAGTCGTCAATAATCCCGACTGGTCGGAGGCCCAGGCGTGGTTGCGAGATGAGATATCTATAATTTGCCGTCCCGGCAGCGCCGCCGCCAAAAATCACCACTGGCTGACCCCACCACCGAAAGCGTGAAAAGAACGATCTGGCAAAGGATCTCAGGATGGGAACAAACAATAGCGCCAATAAATAGGCCGCAGCCAAGCAGGCGTTAAGGGCTGGTCCCGCATCATAGACGAAACTTGATGCGAAAAATCCGGTGAAAAGCAAAGTGAGCGCGATGCTGATTCGTTTTAATTCGACAATCGGATTCAAGCCGGTGCCCGGATACAGCCCAAGCATGGCGCAAATGGCGCAAAAAGTTCCGGATAATGATACCAGCATCAGGGTTAAATCCAGCTCAAAATTCGACCACAGCAAGCCGCTAAAAGCAAAGGCAAGCAGGGTGGAACCGGCAAGCGCCAGCAGATCAACGGTAATCAGCGGGGCGCTTGTTAGCAGCACCTGAACCGCGTAACGGTGAAATCCGAAGCGCTTGGTATCGCTTCGCGGCGTGACGATGCCGGGATGGCGTTTGAGGTCGCTCCGCGGTGCGACTGTAGCAGGATGGTGGATTGAAACAAAGCCATCTAATACTTCAACGGTTTCTTGCTCTGGTGCTCGCATATTAGTCCCTGCCCTTACCTTATTGCAACCTCGTGATGTTTAGCGTTCCAAATTACCAAAGCCATAAAAAAACTCGGCTAGTCATTTTTCTGCAGAAAACTTTATTTACTACCAACGGCACTGTAATCAGCACGCCAAACGGGATGAACACCCTTCTCAACCAGCAAGCGCTCATACAGTTCTTCTACCTGTTCTACCATGCTTTCAATGCTAAAGGCTGACACCACCCGCTCTTTGGCGCACTCACTCATCTCTCGCGCCTCGTTCGGGTGATCTAACAACCACATCACGTTCGCGGCCAATTGCGCAGGTTCTCGCGGCGGCGATAACATACCGGTTTTTCCATGAGTAACCAATTCCGGGACACCGTTTACGTTTGTCGCGACAACTGGCAGAGTCATCGCCATCGCTTCGGTTAAAGCTCGCCCCAAACCTTCCCACAGGGAAGAAAGGACGAATATGTCCAGCACCCCGAGAATCTCCGGCACATTATTCCGAAACCCGAGCATCTTTATCCTTTGCTCGGCGCCAATTGCCTTTGCAACCTTCGGCGCTAATGGCCCATCACCCACTATGATAAACTGAACCTCGGGTTTATTTTGCAGAATGCTTTTGGCCGCGCTCACAAAGTCCAGAGGAGCTTTCTGGATTGATAAACGACCGACGGTGCCGACAATCGGACGGTCCGGATCCAGGCCTAAGCTTCGACATAGTTTATTCCGGCCCGCCGAACGGGTGTTGAAACGATCCAAGTCAATGCCACTGTAAATCGTGGTAAATTTTTCCGGCGGAGCAAGATTGTAGCCAATCGCCTCGCGTTTGCCCAATTCAGCGACCGCGATCAGGGCGTCGCTGAGAGAAGCGCCATAACGCTCCACCAAAACATACAACCATTTTTTGGCGGAGGATAAATAGTTTTTCCACACCGAAGAGTGAAACGCATGCGCAACTTGCCAACCGAAGGAATGATAAGTATGGATAACGATTGGGGCTTCCGCCCGCCGCGCCGCAATGCGCCCCAAAACGCCGGCCTTGGCGCAATGAGTGTGGACGATCTGATAGTTCTGTTCTCGGATGAAGTCGGTGAGTTGGTGCAAAGCGCGAATATCGCGTTGAAAGTGAATGGGCCGAAGCAAATCCGGAAAAATAAACAGGGCATCGGAACATTCGCGAGCTCGAGCTTCCCAATCGGTATATCCATGATCAGGCGCCAGCTTGCCGGCTGCCAAGTGAACTTCATACCGGTCGCGCGAAAGCCGCTGAACCGTGAGCAGGGTGTTATCCAGCGCGCCTCCATAGCCGAAATGGGTAATGAGATGTAGTACTTTGATGCGTTCCATACCAACTCCCTTCCTGTGTGACAACAAAAATCCAACGCGGATCCCGCAAGCGGGACAATCAAATAGATTTTTAAAATTATGCGCAACGAATAGAAAGCAAAAGCATTAGACAAAATAATTTAGAGACAAACTGATTAAATTTTTTAAAACAATTATTTTGTCACTTAATAATTTTGTCATTAGAGACTGCTTCTCATTAAACCTCAGAGCGACTCCCAGATCGTTTTCTTAATATTTAAAATCGTCTCGGCCAAAGACCGTTCGGTGTCGATGTCGTAGAGATATTTTGTTCCAGATTTATGCCATTCTCCGGCCTGCCGATGGCGGGCTTCGAGATAATCGTCGGCTTCCTTCGTGGACTTCAGGCGCTCGCGGTGACGTTGCTTCACCGTCTCAAGCGAAGCGCTGAGCCGCAGCACAATATCCGGCGACGGAATTTGCCGGTACAGCCGCTGTTCGATACGCACCAGCCAATTATAAAGAGCCGCTTTTGCGCCACCTTCAGAGGATTGCTCTCTTAATCGTGGGCTATCCATCGCTCCGATTGCTTCAGAGGGATAGCGATCACAAATGACGATTTCGCCATTGGCTGCCCACCGCCTGGCTTTGATGGTCAAGTTGCGTCGTTCCCATGCCAACGTCACCGCTCTGATGGCGTCATTGAGGAAGAGCGCTTCTTCGGCCCGAGGCTGAGAAACGCTGGGATCGGTTGAACCGCTTTGTGCCTCATATCGACGATGGCGCATTTGTGGAGACAAACGGCGCCAGAGACGCAAAGCCAAGTTCACCGGCGCAGCTAGCCACGAAGCGGGCGGTTTGCCAGCGTGTACGGTTCTGAGTGCAAAATCTTTTCCCAACCAACGCCCGGCCTCAAACACCAACGTGGATTTGCCTGAAGCATCCGTACCCACGAAGGCGATCACCGCACCGCCAGCGAGCAAAATTTTGTTCTTCCGATTGCCGGCAAAACGCCGCCGGAGCTTAATCCACCGCACCGGCACATGGGCCAGAAGCCGTTTGAAAGACGTATATTTCGCATAGAGGTGAAGACGCCGCCGAACCGCACGGGCTAAAATCAACCTTTCGGCCAAAGAACTTTCGCGTTCGAGCATGGAAATGCATTGGCGAAATAGCTGCTCTTCGATGACCGGACAATACTTTTTTAACAACGCAATGGAAGCGGCCAGATCATCTTCAGCTTGCAGCCACCGCAATTCTCTTCGCAGTTCGCCGTACTTTTTGCACAGATGCTGCACATCCAGCAACGAGCCGTATTTGATAAAGGTTCTTAACACAAACACCACCAAATCTGCAGATTTGGCTGCGACCTTGATTTCGCCGATAGTGGACCGATTCTCCAGCAGCATGCGCTCGAATGGTAAAAGATGGCCTTTGACGAAACTCTCGCCAAGGTGGATATGAATGATTTTTCCGTTCTGCGAATCGAGCCCATAATAGTGAAAAATCCCCGGTGGATTCGATCCCCAGCGAACCCCAGCCGCTTTGAACCCCAGCTCCAGCAGAATCGTCGTGGCCTTGGGCAGGGACTTGCCGTCTACAAAAAAATCGATATCCTTGTCTCCTGACATGGCCTGTGCCAAGGAAAAATTGCTTTTCCAATGACAATACTCGACGCCGCAGCGATTGAATGATTCGACCAAACGATCGACCAATTCTGTCTCTAAAGCAGTTTGTGGTTGTAGAGGCGTCCCGGCTTGGGCGGTAAGAGCTTTGCCGTTATGCCTTTCGGCGCATTTTGTTAATTGCGTTGCCATTGAGGCTCGCACAAATAATTTTGTCGGCCAACGCCAATCGTGAATCGTCGCCACTGGATTTGCTTTATGAATAATTCAGGTGAGCAAATCTCAGAGCGCTTCCCAAATCGTTTTCTTAATATCTAAAATCGTTTCTGCCAAAGACCGCCCGGTGTCGATATCGTAAAGATATTTTGTCCCAGCTTTATGCCAATCTCGGGACTGCCGATGGCGGTCTTCGAGATAGCCGTCGGCTTCCTTCGTGGATTTCAGGCGCTCGCGGCTACGTTGCTTCACCGTCTCAAGCGAAGCGCCGAGCCGCAGCACGATATCCGGCGGCGGAATTTGCCGGTACAGCCGCTGTTCGATACGCACCAGCCAATTGTAGAGAGCCGTTTTTGTACCACCCTGCGTGGGTTGCGCTCTTAATCGAGGGCTATCCATCGCTCCGATTGCCTCAGAGGGATAGCGATCACAAATGACGATTTCACCATTGGCTGCCCACCGCCTGGCTTTGATGGTCAAGTTGCATCGTTCCCATGCCAACGTCACCGCTCTGATGGCGTCATTGAGGAAGAGCGCTTCTTCGGCCCGAGGCTGAGAAACGCTGGGATCGGTTGAACCGCTTTGTGCCTCATATCGACGATGGCGCATTTGT
>JBOHQZ010000549.1:0-4864 GCA_050732275.1 bacterium | reverse complement strand
ATAACATACAACTAATAACACAAATATTTGTATTGAACTTGTGTTTACCCTCATTGAAAACTGGCACTTTTCACTGACTTTTTACGAAAGCCTCATTGATCTTTGAGAATAATGTAGAAGCACGTGCCATTAATAAAATATCCCTTGCGGTCAAGGGCAAAGCGATTTGTAGCAGAAATATCTGGAGTAACGATTTTTAACTTTGCAAAATCCGCGGGTGATTGATGCACCCAGATTTCGTACCATTGACGACCGGCCTCTTGAAGATAGGCTCGCGACGCCAATTTTTCACGGTGTGAATAGAGATATTTCTTTGTGTGAGGAAAGCGCTTCAGGTCTACTGGCGCAAGCTTGCCGTTGATCAGCTTATGGGGATAAAGTACAAAATTATCCTTCCCGCGTTGCCATTGCACCGACCAGCGATCAATATTATGACTTTCCAAAAGCGGAAAGACAAGTTCGTCTTCGAGTTTGTTTTCTTGAATAAATACTAAAATCATCGGCTTGACAAAGACATCGTCTGCTGTGGTTTTTAAACCAACACTGATTTTTTCCGAAATATCTTTGAGCGTTCCTTTTGCATTCAACTTGATCTTTTCAAGAACGCGCTTTTCTGTTGGTGGGTGGAAAGTCCAAACCGCGCTAGCTTTCGAGGGCTGCTGAGTGAGAAATTTTTGAACTTTAAAAACACGTTGTTGAATTTCGATCTCTCGTGAAATAGGTAAATCCGCGTTTTGCAATGTTTGAAAAATATCTGAGACCCGTTGCGCTTGACGGGAGTTCGTTTTTATCTCAGAGACCGAACTGAAGATCATCTGATGCGATGTGCCATGGCCATGCTTTAAAATCAAAATCATTGGTAAAATAGCGGCATCAAAAAGCTTGGTATCAGCAAGATCAATGATTTCTTCAATGGCAAAATGGTTTAGGATGAACTGGCGCAATTGCCTTGCGCCGTTAATGGAAAGAAGCTTATTGGATACAATAAATCCAAGTTTCCCACCATTTTTCAACAACGTGGCGCTAAGTTCAATGAATAAATTTGCAATATCAAAGCGGCCGCTTGCAGTTTGGAAAAAATCGATGTATTTCTGACGACGTTTTATCGGAAAGATATTCTGGATACGAATGTAAGGTGGGTTTCCAATAACACAATCAAAGCCACCGTTTTTCATCACTTCTGGAAAAATGATCTTATTTAGATATTGATTCTCATCAAAGCTCAACGACAATTGTGACCGATTCTCGGCTAACAGATCAAGCGCATCACCCGTAAAAAACTGGTTTGTCATATTCGCATTAAGAACACCGAATTTTTCTGCTTTACGTAGCAAATTTTGCTGTGCTGTTTGAATTGCTGCTGCATCGATGTCAATGCCAAACAAACAATTTTCTAACACTGCGCGTGCCTGTTGTGGACTAATAGCACCATCTTCTTTTTGTATAGAATTGCAAATAGCATCAAATGCTTTAAGTAAAAAAAGTCCAGAGCCACATGCTGGATCTACAATGTGAAATTGCCGGAAATCATTTACATGACTAATGGCATTGCCAATCGTTTTGTCGACAATATATTCAATTACGTTATCAGGTGTATAATGCGTTCCAGACAACTTGCGTTCGTTCGCTGAGTATGTGGTTTCGTAAGCCCGTGCGGCGTCTTCAATAATCATAGCCCTTTCCACGTCCTTGTAAAATAGATTCTCGGATTTTATTTAACAATTTTATTTTGATAAAAGCTACAACAAAATGCAATTAGCATCACGAATTATGCTCTCCCAAACCTCTTATCCAGCTCCTCCAACGGAATCTGAATGATCACCGGCCGGCCGTGCGGGCAGAAATACGGCGACTTGGTTTGAGAGAGTTGCGCCAACAGCGCTTGCATCGTAGCAGGGGAGAGGCGGTCGCCGGAGCGCACTGCCGAATGGCAGGCAAACGAGCGCGCCACGTTATCGCGAATCTCCAGTTTCTCGCGTTTGCCGCGGCGAAAATCGTCGATGATTTCCAACAGGATTTTGCCATCCTGCAAGTTGTTCGCATAGCGCGAGCCGGAGGGCACGGCTTCGATCATCATCGTGCGCTGGCCAAAGTATTTGATGATAAATCCGAGCCGCTCGAGAAACGGCAGAAATTCCGTGAGCATGTCGAAATCCTCGGCGCTCAATTCCACCAGCACCGGAAACAACAACTGCTGCGGCGCCGGGTTTTGTTTCTCAAAAGTCTCCAGCGCCTGCTCGTACAAAATGCGCTCATGCGCCACGTGCTGATCGACGATCATCAAGCCCGCTTTCGTCGGCGACAAAAGGTAGCGGTTGTGAATCTGCCAGATTTTGATGTCTTGATGTCCGACGTCGTGAGGGCCGAGGTCCGAAGTCGAGGCATCGGTAGGATGGGTTAAAGCAGGAACGACTGGCTGCGATGGAGTAGGAGGGGGAGAGGTTAATTTAAATCCCAATTGCCGGCCGGGATGCTGCACGCGAAAATTTGCCGGCGACGGTGGCGTTAGTTGCAGCGCTGGTGCGGCTTCATCAGTAGCAGGCATTTCCGGCGCTGCCGGCCAATTGATCTCGGGAATTGCATGACCCAAAGTGGTTTCTATCGGAATCACCGCCGCCGAGCTGAGCGCGCGCTTCACCGCGTTACGCAGGATGGCATAAATGAGTCGATCATCCGCAAATTTCACTTCCATTTTAGATGGATGCACATTGACATCGACACGGGCCGGATCGACTTTTAAGAAAACGGCGTAAAACGGAAAGCCGCCGTGCGCGAGAATCTCGCCATAAGCCGCTATGATGGCGTGATTCAGCGACTTGTCGTTGATGTAGCGGTCATTGAGATAAAGATATTGCTCGCCGCGCGCCTGTCGGATGGTGCTCTGTTTTCCGACCACGCCGGAAATTTCCACCGCCGGACTTTTTTCGCTAATTTCGATGAGTGCATCCCGCAAGCGGCTGCCGAATAGCGTCACGACGCGTTCGGTAAGACTTGCGGCGGGCGGCATATCAAAAATAATTTCATCTTCGTGAACGAATGTGAATTGTACCGCTGGAAACGCAATCGCGAAACGATACATCACCGCGAGAATTTGCCGGTATTCCGATGTCGCGGCTTTCAAAAACTTGCGGCGGCCCGGCGTATTGAAGAAAAGATTTTTAACGGCGAGATTCGTTCCCGATGTGCCGGCGCCAATGCTCACTTCCGGTGGCGTGCTGCCTTCAATTTTCAGCCAAGTCGCCTCCGTGGCGTTCGGTTCCATCGTTCGTAGCTCAACCCGAGAAACCGAAGCAATGCTCGCCAGCGCTTCGCCGCGAAAGCCGAGTGTGCGAATCGCTTCTAAATCTTCCGCGGTGGCGATTTTGCTGGTGGCGTGGCGCTGAAACGCCAGGATCGCATCCTCGCTGCTCATGCCATGACCGTTATCCACAACTTGAATTAGCGCTCGGCCACCTTCCTTGACAATAACGGTGATTTCCGTCGCGCCCGCATCAATGGCGTTCTCCACCAGCTCTTTTACGACAGAAGCCGGACGCTCCACTACTTCACCGGCCGCGATCTTGTTGATCAGGTCGTCAGATAAAACATGAATTTTAGATTTCGCATTATTCAAAATTATACCTCGTTCAGGAATTTTAAAAAATGTTACCAACGGCTAGATTAAGGCCAACTGATGCTTTATTCGTTGGTCTTAATCTAGCCGTTGGGACTGTTTTGCATTTGCCTGAATCATTCAAACTCGTGCGGGTTGAAAACTAAATTAGAGTAACCCTTCATCCGCAAAACTAAAAAATTTCCCGTCGCCGATGATGACGTGATCGTACACGCTAATTTGCGCGGTTTTGCACGCGGCGACGAGCAGCTTGGTGAGGTCGCGATCATCCGCGCTTGGCGCCGGCTCGCCGCTCGGATGGTTATGGACAAAAATCACCGAGGCGGCTTTGCCGTTGATTGCTTCCTTGAGCACTTCGCGCGCGGTGACCATGCTCTGGGTCAGCGTGCCTTCAAATAATTTTTGTTCCTTGATCAATTTGTTTTTCGTCGTCAGCAGCAGCATGATGAAAATTTCCCGAGGCTGGTTGCGCAAGCGCTGGTGAAAAAGCTCGAAAACATCCCGGCTCGTCTGAATCTGCTGGCGTTCCGGCTGCTGCGCTTCGATGAGTTTCCGGCCCATCGCCAGCGCCGCCTTGATTTGCGCCGCTTTGGCCGGGCCGACGCCGCGAATCTCGCAAAGCTCGTCGATGCTGATGGCATCCAAGCCGGAAAAGCCGTGGCAGTGATTGAGCAGATGATGCGCCAGATCGATCGCCGAACGCTTGCCGTCGCCGGTGTGCAAAATGATCGCCAGCAATTCGGCGTCCGACAAGCTTTCCGGCCCGTGTTGGATCAATCGCTCGCGCGGCCGCTGGTCTTCCGGCAAATCGGTAATGCGGAGTTTGTATTCCATGCACCTACCCTCGGTTCTTACTTGCTTTTTGTCAAAAATTTAACTAATTTTTTAATCGTTGCCAAGAGAAAGTTTGAATTTCATCGGAGAATTTTTTATCAGCCTTCGTGACTACAATTTGTTCTTTATTCCCGCCTCGGTGATCAACTGGCGCGATCAGGCTCTGAAATGGTTCCGCTTGCACGTCATTCGCAATCCCGCGCGCATGCTGGTGATCAGCTTTATGGCGCTGATTGGCGCCGGCACGGCCGGCTTGATGTTGCCGCAATCCAGCACCGGCGAGTCGATTCGTTTTATCGATGCGCTGTTCACCATCACCTCGGGAAGTTGTGTGACCGGGTTGGCGGTTTTTGATATTGGCACCCAGCTCACGCGCTTTGGGCAAATCGTGTTGTTATTGTCGATTCAGCTCGGCGG
>JBOHQZ010000548.1:0-4872 GCA_050732275.1 bacterium | reverse complement strand
GCCAGCAGTATTTCATCTCATGCCGGGCTGGATGAATTTTCTCATCCTGCGCGTGCGTCCTCAAGGGACGTCAGAGGCGTTGGCGGCACTGAGAACAGAGTGGCAGACGTTCGCCCCCGATCGTCCATTGGAATTTTATTTCTTGAATGAGAAACTCGAGGCGCATTATGGCGCTGAGACGCGCTTGCTGAAAGTGTTCGGCATCTTCTCGACCTTCGCCATTTTCATTTCCTGTTTGGGCCTTTTCGGCCTCGTCTCTTTTACGACTGAGCAACGGACGAAGGAAATTGGAATTCGCAAAGTATTGGGCGCAACCATCTCCAGCATCGTTTTTATGTTGTCGAACAGCTTCACCAAATTGGTGGCAATAGCATTTGTCGTTGCCACCCCGCTGGCGTGGTGGGCGATGAACGAATGGCTGCAAAACTTTGCTTATCGTGCCAATCTCGGCTGGCCGGTGTTTGCGCTGGCAGGCGGAACGGCCTT
This sequence comes from bacterium, assembly GCA_050732275.1. Taxonomy (GTDB): domain Bacteria; phylum Zhuqueibacterota; class Zhuqueibacteria; order Zhuqueibacterales; family Zhuqueibacteraceae; genus Zhuqueibacter. The sequence goes on along the minus strand of JBOHQZ010000548.1, from coordinate 4,386 downwards.
GCTCATCGCGCTGCTCACCGTAAGCGCGCAGGCGATCAAAGCCGCGCTGGCGAATCCGGTTGAGGCGCTGCGCTACGAGTAAAGAAGTTATCAGTAACCAGTGATCAGTATTAAGTGAACTGATCACTGATGGCTGAACACTGAATACTGGAGCAAAACCATGCTCAAAAACTACCTCAAAATCGCCTGGCGGAATTTGCTCAAGCAAAAGGGCTATTCCTTGATCAATCTCATCGGGCTGGCCGTCGGCATGGCCTGCTTTCTCTTCATCATGCTCTATGTGCAGAATGAGCTGAGTTATGATCGCTTTCACGCGCAGGCAGACCGAATTTATCGCATCGCGATGGAGGCCATAACTACGCATGGCACGCGAGCTTTCGCGGGTACGCCTTATCCCCTTGGCCCGGCCTTCAAACAGGAATATCCCGAAGTCGAAAAGTTGGCAAGATTTTATTTCTACGGCAAAGCCCTTGTCGCCGCGAACGAGAAACGCATTTACGAAGAAAGCTTCGCCTTCGCCGACTCCGATTTTTTGGCGATTTTTTCGTTCCCCATGCTGCGTGGTAACCCGGCGCAGGCGTTGCGCGAGCCTAACCTGGTCGTGCTCACGCGGGCGATGGCGCAAAAATATTTCGGAAACGAAAATCCACTGGGGCAAGTCGTGCGGTTGGAAAACAAAGTCGATTTGACCGTCACCGGTGTCGTGGAAGACGTACCGGCCAATTCACACTTCCGCTTTGATTTTCTGGCTTCGTTTTCCACGGTGACGACGGATCTCGTCGGCATGTCGCCGTTAGAACAATGGGGCGTCAATTTCGGCATTTATACTTACGCCCTGCTTCCGGCCAATCTAAATGTCAAGTCATTCGAGGAGAAAATTGTGCGCTTCTTCGATAAGCACGTTGACCCGAAATCTTCGGATTGGCGAAAAACATTTCTGCAGCCGCTGACCGGCATTCATCTTTATTCACATCTGGAGAGTGAATTTGAGCCGAACAATTATCCTTCCAATCTGTATATCATTTCCACCATCGGCCTGCTCATTCTGGTCATCGCCTGCATCAATTTCATGAACCTCGCTACCGCGCGTTCGGCGCGACGCGCGAAAGAAGTTGGGATGCGCAAAGTGCTAGGTGCCGTGAAGGGACAATTGCTCAAGCAGTTTCTGGGCGAATCCCTTCTCCTTGCTTTTATCGCGATGCTGTTGGGCCTGGTGCTGGTGGAATTGCTGTTGCCGGAATATACCGCGCCGATCGGGAAATCTCTGCATTTCAAATATCGCGAGAATTGGCTGAGCTTGGCCGTGATGATTAGCATGGCAACTTTCGTTGGCGTCATCTCAGGAATTTATCCGGCCTTCGTGTTATCCGCTTATAAGCCGGTTGAAACCTTGAAAGGGATGAAAAGCACTGGACAAATGAAAAAGAGACCGCTCTATCTCAAAAAAATCTTGGTGGTCACGCAATTTGCCATTTCCGTCTTCTTGATTGCCGGCACGCTCATCATTAAAGAACAATTGTCCTTTTTTAAGGAAGCCAAACTCGGCTTTAAGAAAGAATTGACCGTGGTCATTCCGATGAGCGATAGGAGCATCAGCAAGCAATATCAGATCATCAAAAACGAAATCGAGCGACTGCCCAACGTGCTGGCGGTCACGGCCTCGTTTAAAGCGCCGATTGGCGAGGGCGATTTTGTTACCAGCCTTTATCCCAAAGGATTCGAGGCCGCCCAGGAGCGCTTCCGGATAAACTTGAATTTCATTGATTACAATTTCATCGAAAACTTCGGCATCAAACTGCTGGCCGGAAGAAATTTTTCTCCGGAATTCACCACTGATTTCAAAAATGCGTTTATCGTCAACGCATCGACCATCAGGAAATTGGGATTTCTCAAAGCCGAAGAGGCGCTTGGCCATAAAGTCACCCTCGGGCTTGCTGAGGTGGAAGGGACGATTATCGGCGTCACTGAAGATTTTCACATTCAATCTTTGCACCAAGAGATTGCGCCACTGGTCATGATGTACTGGCCGGTGCTGTTCAATACGCTCGCGATAAAAATTTCGCCAAACGAGATCTCGAGGACGCTGGAGCGTTTGGAACAAGTCTGGTCGAAGCTGGCTCCCAATTTCCCGTTGCAATATTCTTTTCTGGATGAATCCATCAACAGATTGTATCAGGCCGAAGAAAAAACCGAAAGGATCGCCGGCGCTTTTTCCATGCTCGCCATCGTGATCGCCTGTTTGGGCTTGTTTGGCCTGGCTGCTTATGCCACCGAGCAGCGCACAAAAGAGATCGGCATTCGCAAAGTGCTCGGCGCTTCGGTTACGGGCATCGTCAATTTGCTTTCCAGTGACTTTACCAAGCTCGTGATTGCCGCTAATTTCATTGCCTGGCCGGTGGCGTATTATGCGATGAGTAAATGGCTGCAAAACTTCGCCTATCGCATCGACATCAGTTGGTGGGTGTTCGCGCAGGCCGGTGGAGTGGCGCTGATGATTGCATTGCTCACCGTGAGTACGCTCGCGATCAAAGCCGCGCTGGCGAATCCGGTGGAAGCGCTGCGGTATGAGTAATAAAACGTAAAACGTATTTACGCATTACGTTTCACGCATTACAAATGACGCATCAGGAGCTCATCATGCTCAAAAACTACCTCAAGATCACCGTTCGAAATCTGCTCCGGCACAAAGGCTACACGTTCATCAATGTTGCGGGGCTGGCCGTTGGCATGGCGTGTTGCGCGCTCATTCTGTTGTACATTCGGGACGAGCTGAGTTACGACCGCTTTCATAAAAACGCCGAGAACATTTATCGGGTGCTCATCACTATGGATGAAGGAGGCAAGGTACGAAAACATTCCTACACGTCGGCCCCGATGGCTCCGACGCTTGAGGCGGACTATCCCGAAGTTCTCAAAGCGGTTCGGGTAGACGAGCCTTTCGGCGGCCGGACGCTCGTGAGCTATGAAGATAAACAGTTTTATGAAGAGGGCGTTTACGGCGCTGATCCGGGTCTTTTCGAAGTTTTTGACTTTCCATTGTTGCGCGGCAATCCTGCAACGGCTTTGCTAAATCCAAAATCCGTGGTGTTGAGCCGGGCGGCAGCGCAAAAGTATTTTGGCAATGAAGACCCGCTCGGCAAAGTGATCCACATCGAGCGCGGCGGGCGAGACTTTCAGGTGACGGGTATCTTGCAGGAAATCCCACAGCCGTCGCATATACGCCCGTACCTCGTCATTCCATTTGTGAATATTGGCGAGCGACTACTGGACAACTGGCAGGGATTTAGTTTTGCCAGCTATGTATTGCTGTCGGAACAGACTTCAGTGGCTGCATTGGAAGGTAAGCTGCCTGATTTTGTCGTGAAACACTATCACGATGCACCACCCGGATTTCCCAAGCTATCATTGGGATTGCAGCGATTGGTTGATATACATTTGCACTCGGACTTCGATAATGCAGAAGGCAAGCTGAGTGCGATGACCTATCTTTATCTTTTTGCCGTGCTGGCCGTTTTCATCATCGGCGTGGCGTGTGTTAATTTTATGAATTTGGCCACGGCGCGCTCACAGCATCGCGCCCGCGAAGTGGGAGTGCGCAAAGTGGTCGGCAGCCGGCGCTCTCTGCTCATTTTGCAATTTATGTGCGAATCCATTCTGCTTTCTCTGCTTGCGCTCATTGGCGCGGCTGTGCTTTTGGAATTCTTCCTGCCGGTGTTCAACGAGCTGGCGCAGAAAAAATTACAGGTCAATTACAGCTCTGATTTGATTTTTGTCGGCGGATTTATTCTCCTCGCCATCATTGTCGGAATCGTGGCGGGCAGCTATCCGGCGATTTTTCTCTCACGCTTTCAGCCGGTTGAAGTATTAAAAGGAGGCTCGCACAAAGGCACCTCCGGTGCGCGCCTACGACAGGCGCTGGTCGTCGGCCAGTTCGTGATTTCGATTGCCTTGATCGCCTGCACGATTGTCGTGAGCAATCAAATCGAATTCATTCGCGACAAGCGTCTGGGTTTTGACAAGGAGCAGGTGGTGGTTGTACGATTGCGCGGTGAGCAGGCGCGAACGAAATGGCAAAATCTGAAAACCGCGCTTTTGCGCCATCCGGAAATTCTGCATGTGGCGGCGTCCTCCAGTGTGCCGGCTGACCCGGTACGGTGGGAAACGGGGGCCAAGCGCAGCGATAGCGAGCCGGAAAAGGCCGTTTTTACTCACCAGATTGACTATGATTTCTTTGCAGCGCTTGGCATCGAGCTGGTTGCGGGCAGGTTTTTGTCGCCCGAGTTTCCCGGCGATAGCGCGCAGTCATTCGTGCTGAATGAAGCCGCCGTCAAGGATTTCGGCTACGCGTCTGCGGCAGCCGCTCTGGGAAAATCATTTGTGTGGCTT
>JBOHQZ010000547.1:0-4887 GCA_050732275.1 bacterium | reverse complement strand
CCGTAAGCACGGAAACCTCGGCGCTCAAAACTTGCGTGTGCGTGAGATGATCGGTGGCGACGATCGGAATGCCGGAACGCAGATACGAATAAATTTTCAGCGGCGTGTTGTTGCCGGCCACGCGCGGTGAAACCAGCAAATCTGCCAGGCGCATGAACAACGGAATTTCTTCCGGCGGGCGCTGGCCGGTAAAAATAAATTTGCCGCTGACACCCAAGCGCTCGGCTTTCCCCTTGTATTGCGCCACTTGCTCGGGCTTGCCGCCAACGACGAGAAAGCGCACGTTGCCATAACGCGCGAGAACCGGTTGGCTCGCTTCCATCAACAAATCCAAGCCTTGATAGGGTTCGAATGTGCCCGTATACAAAACGGTGGCGGCGCCATTTTTTCCCCCGCCTTGCGGGGCGCCGTTGGGTTTGGGTGGCAAACCGTACCGGCGCGCCAATTCTGCCGCCTCGATTTTACCATGGCCGTTTGGCGAAGGCTCGCCAAAGACAACGGCGTTGTCCGCCACATTTTCAATGAGCTTGTTGTATTTCTCCGGAAAGCGCGACTTGACGTAATTGAACAGCTCCGGGCAAATCGTGATGACCGCTTGCGCGCTGTTGATCGTTGCGGCTTCAAGGCGCTCGAACAAACCCACCAACGCTTTTGCCTGGCTATATTTGAAATTCGACAACTGCTGCGGCAAGCTGGAGTGCATGTCGTACAAGTGCAGCGTACCGAATTTTCGGCTCAGCCGGATGCCGAAAAATCCCGCCTCTTCGTGTGTGTGAATCAGATCGTAGCGCTGCCGGCGCAACAACTCCACGGCGCGGCGATAAACGAACGCGTCGAGGAGCAATTTGGTTTTGGAGGGGCCGATCGCAATCTCCTTGACCCAAGACACGCCTTGCGCGCGATGGATGTTCACATTTTCGATTTCAACATCCTGGCCGAGGTGATACGTCACCAGATCGATGCGATACCCCAGCTTGGATAACGCTTTGAGACGATGTAATACACTAAAAGGTGTGCCGCGAGGTTGAAAAAAAGGCTGCGGCGCGATCATCAAAACATTCATTAATAGCTTTCCTGGTTGCCCCGATAAGCCGGGGTCTTCGCCGTGTTTCGACTGGTGGCTCGTTGCTGGTCGCAGGTTGCTGTCACTGGTGTTTTTATCAAAAAACCAGCTACCCTACGGGCGCAGCCAGCTGCAAGTTACAAGCAACCAGTAACAGCAACCTGCAACCAAAGTGCCAATCTTGACAGCATTTTTACCCTTTAGGCAAGCCGCCTTTTTTCAAGCCTTTAGATTGCGCCAAGTAGAACGAAAATCGTGGTTTAGTCCAAATCGCGATGTGCCAGCCTGAAACGATGTATTGGTGTGACACATGCAAAAATGGGCAATATATTGGGGCTGAAATATTACAAGGCGGTAAAATTGGGGCTGATAGGAAAATTAGAGTGAATTTGCAAGCAAAGAAGTGGGCGCACTTCACATGGACGAGCCGCAAGCAAACGGAGAAAAACTATCCGCCGAACTTCACCGAGGTCACCGAGTGCCGCCGAATAAAATTCTTTTCGGCGCATCTCGGTGTATTCGGTGCTCATCGGCGGAAGATTTTTGTTTGCAAAGATTTCGCTTTAGTGCAGAAGCGTTTATTCAATTCGTCGTCACCGGCGGCCGACGGCGATATATTGAAAGCCACTTTCACGCATTCTGGGAGGATCATAAATGTTGCGCAGATCGATGATGAGCGGCGTTTTCAACAAACGCTTGATTTTGTCCAAATCGAGGCTGCGGAATTGATTCCATTCGGTGAGGAAAACCAGCACGTCGGCGCCGCTGATCGCGCTATAAGTATCTTCGGCAAATTCGACGTCATTGAGAACTTTGCGGGCTTCGTGCATCGCGATGGGATCGTAAGCTTTGATGCGCGCCCCTTCTTTCTGCAGCCCGGCAATAATGTCAATCGCTGGCGCCTCGCGCATGTCATCGGTATTGGGCTTGAAGGCCAGGCCGAGCACAGCGACGGTTTTGCCGCGCAAGCTGCCGACGGTGCTTTTGATCTTTTCCAGCATGAGAATGCGCTGCTGGTCGTTCACTTCGACCGCGGCCTCAACGATTTTAAAATGATAATCATTTTTCTTGGCGATGTTGAGTAGCGCGCGGGTGTCTTTGGGAAAACAGGAGCCACCGTAGCCGGGCCCGGGGTGGAGAAACTTCGAGCCGATGCGCTGATCCAGGCCCATGCCTTTCGCCACATCGCGCACGTCGGCGCCGACGCGCTCGCAAATATTGGCGATCTCGTTGATGAAGCCGATCTTCGTCGCCAAAAAGGCGTTGGCCGCATACTTGGTCAGCTCGGCGCTGGCGAGATCGGTCATCACGATTGGCGTTTCGATGAGGTAAAGCGGCTTGTAAAGATCGCGCATAACCTCCGCCGCCCGCTCGTCCTCGGTGCCGATCACCACGCGGTTGGGGCGCATGAAATCTTCGATGGCCGAGCCTTCGCGCAGAAATTCCGGATTGGAAGCCACGGAAAAGGCGATCGGCTTGGGTTGATTTTCCTGAATCAGCTTTTTAATCCATTTGCCCGCGCCGACCGGAACCGTGCTCTTATTGACGACGACTTTATAATCATTCATGTAGCGGGCAATGTCTTTGGTCACGGCCTCGACGTAGCGCATATCGGCCGATCCATCTTCCGCTTGCGGCGTGCCGACGGCGACAAAAATGACCAGCGATTGCTCGACCGCCTGCTTGAGATCAATGGTGAATTTGAGCCGGCCGGCGGCGGTGTTGTTCGCCACCATGTCGTCCAAACCCGGCTCGTAAATCGGCAATTCGCCGCGGTTGAGCTTGTCGATCTTCTCTTTAATGATGTCCACACAAATGACATCGTTGCCAAATTCGGCAAAGCACGTGCCGGTAACGAGGCCGACATAGCCGGTGCCGATCATGCAAATTCTCATTATGCTTCTCCCTGACAAATTGTAAAAATTGGCGATAGCAATCGCGCAAATAGCGGCTGTGCGCTGCTTGCTCCTACCCTGTTGCTATCCGTTGATTGCTCTCAGCTCGCGCCATAACCAAACATGACGACGAAAACGGTTTTAATCATAATTTTAAAATCAAGCCAAAGCGACCACTTGTCGATATATTCCAGGTCCATCTCCATCCATTTCTCGAAGCCGATTTTGTTGCGGCCGCTGACCTGCCAAATGCACGTGAGGCCGGGCTTGAGCGAGAGGCGGCGGCGCTGCCACATTTTGTACAGCTCGACTTCGATGGCCAGCGGCGGACGCGGCCCGACGAAGCTCATATCACCTTTCAGCACGTTGAAAAGCTGCGGCAGCTCATCCAACGAGAGCTTGCGGAGAATGCGGCCCAGCGGCGTGATGCGCGGGTCGCGCTTGATTTTGAACACCGGTCCATCCATCTCATTGCTCTTTTCAAGCTCCCGGCGTTTCAATTCCGAACCCACGAACATCGAGCGGAATTTGTACAATGTGAACGTTCGCCCGTTCAAGCCGCAACGCTGCTGTTTGAACAAAATCGGCCCGCGCGAAGTGAGCGTGATCGCCATCGCCAGCAGCAACATGAGCGGCGAGAGCAAAAACAGCATGCCCAGCGCCAGTGAAATATCGATGCCGCGCTTGACGAATAATTGCCATTCTTTCGCGGAAAACGTCTCAAACTCCAGCAGGGGAAAGCCGCTGAAATCGGTTTGCCGCACTTTGGCAATGCGCAAATCGTAGAGATCCATCGAGATGCTGGTCGGAATCCCCTCGCGCTCGCAAGCCAGCACCGCTTCGTCGATGCGGTTGAGCCAGAGCCGTGGCACGACAAAAATCACCCGGTCTATCACTTTGCGATGAATCACGAACGGAATGTCCTGAATCCGTCCGAGCACGCGATAGCCCTCGATCTCTTTGCCGAACATGCCATGATCGTCATCGATCAGCCCGGCGATCCGCAGCCCCCAGTTCGCATGGCTCTTCACCACTTTAATAAAGTCACGGGCGCGCCGGCCGGTGCCGACGATCAGCAGATTTACTTGATTATAACCAAGTGCGTGGATATAGTCAAGCAATAAATTCAACAGCCGCCGCTCGATCACCAGCAAGGCGACCGTCAACACCCACATGACGCCGATGAACAAACGGCTGGTGAGCACCATTTTAAAAAGAAAAATCGGCGTGCCCAGGGCCAAAGCCGTCAAGCCGCCGGCGATAATGATATTGATCAGCGTGTTGAAAAAAGTTTTGGTGCGAAAATCTTTGTAAGCACCCCGCGACGCCAGGGCGATAATCCACAACGGCAGGTAGAAAGCAACCAGCGCAAAGTTTTTGCGGGTGAAATAAATCAGGCCTTCAAGATTCGGCGCAATGGCAAAAGCCATTTCGCCGAGGCCATAAGTTTCACGCAAATGGTCGCGCAGATGGTAGCTGATAAAATAAGCAATGGCAAAGGCAATGGCAATAACGGCCGCATCGATCATCACGGCCAAATTGCGCAGAAATGCCTGTTTTTCACGGACCATTCAATACCTCGCCTGGCATGATGTCCTCGAGGGCGTGGGCGCCCCAACTTGTCCGAATCGGCAAGGATTTTTGCAAATTTTTCAACGCTATCTTATTTGAGGCGATGCGCTTCTTTGAACCACTCGACAAAAAGCCGGACACCCTGCTCGATATCCGTGCGAGGTTGGTAGCCAAGCTCGCGTTGCGCTCGCGTCACGTCGGCATACGTGATCGGCACGTCGCCGGGCTGCATGGGCAGGCGCTCGATACGCGCTTCCATGCCGAGGTTCTTCGCGATGAGATCGATCAAGCTGCGCAGATCGATCGTGCGTGATTCACCGAGATTATAAATATGGTAGCTCGAGCACTGCTCAAGCG
>JBOHQZ010000546.1:0-4891 GCA_050732275.1 bacterium | reverse complement strand
CGAAATAGACAAAGCCTTGGAAGTTGCTCGCCGCGTCATGGCCCGGCGCAAGCTGGCACTCTCAGCGGCGCAGGAGAAAATGCTGCGGCAGGTGTTTGAGATGACGGTTTCTGAACGGAAATTTCGATCAACTTAGTCGTGAAACGTAAAACGTAATTTGTAAAACGTAATTAAGATTTACGCCTTACGTTTTACGCATTACATTACACGTTACACGAAAGAGAGGAGGAATCATGCTGGTCTACATCAAAGAGAATTTCGACGACATGAGCAAAGCCGGCGCGCGCATCGTGGCGGATTTGGTGCGCAAGAAGCCGAATTGCGTGCTCGGCTTCGCGACCGGCGGCACCCCGCTCGGCATGTACAAAGAGTTGATTCGCCTACACAAAAATGAAGGTCTGGATTTTTCCAAAGTCACCACGTTCAATTTGGACGAGTACGTCGGCTTGCCGCCGGAGCATGATCAGAGTTATCATTATTTCATGTGGGAAAATTTGTTCAAATACATCAACGTCGACCGGCGCTTCGTACACATTCCGATGGGCATGGCGCAAGACATCGATACGTTTTGTGAGTGGTACGAGTCGCAAATCGAAAGAGCCGGCGGAATAGATTTGCAGATTCTCGGCATCGGCGCCAACGGCCACATCGCGTTCAACGAGCCTGGCTCCTCGCTCGGCTCGCGCACGCGCATCAAGACGCTCACCGGCACCACACGCGAGGCCAACGCGCGGTTCTTCAAAATTTCGGACGAAGTGCCGAAATGCGCTATCACCATGGGTGTCGGCACCATCATGGATGCGAAGAAGCTGCTCCTGCTGGCGAGCGGCGAGGGCAAAGCCGAAGCGATTGCCACAACCTGCGAAGGCCCCATCACCGCGAAGTGCCCGGCGACGATCGTGCAGATGCACCGCTACGCCTTCGTGATCGTCGATAAAGCCGCGGCTGCCAAATTGACGATGAAGTATACTGATTAATTCTCACTTTGCGAAGGCAGTGAAAAATGGTATGACAGAATCGTCCCACAAAAACATTCAAAAGACATCAAAATGGAGGGCAGAAAAATGATCCCGCACAGTGGAATGTTTGCCGTGCCTCATCGCGTTATCGTCAACTTCCCTGGCATGATGTCAAGCTCTATTTTTCTGGCAATCATTTTTCTGTCATGGCTTTTGTACAAGCCAGTTTTAAATTACCAAGTTAATCTCTTTGCATTTTGGATGAATGGGTACATTTTCTAACTATTTTAAACAGGAGAGATGCGTATGCGATTTAACAAAATGTTGGCCGTAATCGGCGCGGCGTTGTTGGCTTTTGCCGGATTGTTTGCCGGCGACAAGACGGCGCTCAAAATCGATTACGAGAAGTACAAGCTCAAGAACGGCTTGGAAGTCATTTTGCACGCGGACAAATCCGATCCGATTGTGGCGGTCGCGGTTTTCTATCACGTCGGCTCCAATCGCGAAGAAAAAGGCCGCACCGGCTTCGCGCATTTGTTCGAGCACATGATGTTTCAAGAGTCGCAGCACGTGGGGCAGGATCAATTTTTCAAGAAAGTGCAAGCGGCTGGCGGCGCGCTCAACGGCACGACTTCGTTTGACCGCACCGTTTATTTCGAGACCGTTCCCAGAAACGCGCTCGAAATGAGCTTGTGGCTCGAAGCCGATCGCATGGGATATTTGCTGCCGACGGTAACGCAGGAGGCATTCATCAACCAACAGGATGTCGTGCAGAACGAGAAACGCCAGCGCGTTGACAACGTCTCTTATGGTCATACGAATTACGTGATCAACAAGCTCATTTATCCGGAGAGGCATCCGTACAACTGGCAAGTCATCGGCTCATTGGAAGACCTCGCCAATGCCACCGTCGAAGATGTAACTAAATTTTTTAAAAAATGGTACGGCCCCAACAACGCGACGTTGGTGATCGCGGGCGACTATGATCCGGCGCAGACGAAAAAATGGGTGGAAAAATATTTTGGCGAGCTTAAATCTCCGGCGTCGGTGCCGGACCCCAAACTGATGCCAGCCACGTTGGACAAAACCAAGCGCGCGTTTCACGAGGACAATTTTGCGCGCTCGCCGGAATTGAGCATGGTTTTTCCAACGGTGCAGCGGTTCAGCAAGGATGCTTATGCCTTGTCTTTGCTGGCCGACCTGTTTGCCGACGGCAAGCGGGCGCCGCTTTACAAAGTCATCGTGGAAGAAAAGAAGCTGGCGCCGGCGGTGTCGGCTTTTCAAAACAGCCTGGAAATGGCCGGAACTTTTGTCGTTCGCGTGCGCGCATTTCCCGACAAAAGCCTGACGGAAGTGGAGAAGGCCGTTGCTGAAGCCATGGCCAAATTTGAGAAAGACGGCTTTACCGACAAGGATTTGGCGCGCACCAAAGCCCGCACCGAAACCAATTTTTATAACGGCATTGCGAGCATTTTGAACAAGGCGCTGCAGTTGGCCACGTATAACGAGTTTGCCGGCTCGCCGGATTTCATCACGCAAGATATTCAAAACTCGTTGGGCGTCACCAAAGAAGATATATGGCGGGTTTACAACCAATATCTCAAAAACAAGCATTATGTTGTAACCAGCTTCGTGCCCAAGGGCAAGGCGGATTTGGTCGCGGAAAACTCCGAACGTTTTCCGGTGGTGGAAGAGTCGATTGCCAAAGCCGGCACTGGCAAAACGGCTGAAACCGGAGCGAAAAGCGCGCCGCGCGAAAAATTACCATCTAATTTCGATCGCAATATCGACCCGCCGCCGGGTCCCATTCCGGTTATGACGCTGCCGAAAATCTGGACGCACACATTGAAGAACGGCTTGCGCATTTACGGCATCCAGCACGATGAGTTGCCGCTGGTGCAGTTTGCGCTCACGCTGAACGGCGGCCACTATTTGGATGATCCGAACAAGGCCGGCGTGGCAAATTTGATCGCTGACGTTATGATGGAGGGCACCAAAAACAAAACGCCGGTCGGGCTTGAAGAGGCGATTGACGAATTGGGCGCTTCCATCAATATGTTTGCGAGTGATGAAGACATCGTCATCCAAGCGAACACGCTTGCACCGAAAATCGGCGGCGTATACGCGTTGTTTGAAGAAATTCTGCTGCAGCCGCGCTGGGATGAAAAGGAATTTGCCCGCCTCAAACAGGAGAACATCGAAACCATCAACCGCCGGAACGCTGACCCGGCTTTTGTGGCCGAGAATATTCATCGCAAGCTCATCTATGGCGCCAGCCACATTCTTTCCAGCTCGACGCTGGGCACGCCCGCGTCGGTCGAAAAAATCGCCCTCACGGATTTGCAGGGTTTTTACGAACGGAATTTTTCGCCATCGGTTTCTCATATCGCCGTTGTCGGCAATGTGACCAAAGAGCAGGCGATCCAACTTTTTGCGCCGCTGGAACAGAAATGGGCGGCGAAGAAAGTCAATTTCGCCGACTATCCGGCACCGCCGCCGATTGAGAAAGCGCATTTGTATTTCGTCGACGTGCCCGGCGCCAAACAATCGCAGATTCGCGTCGGCTATCTGGCCCTGCCCTATACCCATCCCGATTATTATGCGGCGACGGTAATGAACTACAAATTGGGCGGCAGTTTCAATGGGATTTTGAATCTCATTCTCCGCGAGCAGAAAGGGTATACTTACGGGGCACGCTCCAATTTTATTGGAACGCAATATCCGGGGCCGTTTGTCGCCTCGGCCGGTGTGCGCTCAAACGCGACTTTGGAATCCATCCAAATTTTCAAGGACGAGATCGCCAAATATCGCGAAGGGCTTGCCGATGCAGACCTCGCATTCACAAAAAGCGCTTTGTCGCAATCGAATGCGCTGCGCTTTGAAACCCTTGGCGCGTTGCGCGGCATGCTCGACCAGATCGCTACGCACAATCTGTCTTTTGATTACATCAAGCAGCAGGAGAAGATCATTTTGGACATGACCAAGGATCGTCACAAGGCGCTCGCGCAGCAGTACCTCGATCCCAACAAAATGATTTATCTCGTGGTCGGCGACGCGGCTACACAGCTCGAAGGTCTCAAGCAGTTGGGTTTGGGTGATCCGATTTTGTTGGATAAAGACGGCAATCCGGTGAATTAAATGACATGATAGCACGAGTCGGGCTTTCGTCTCGAGACGAAGGCCCGACTTTGCATTTTTATGGAAGATTAACCATGCGCAAAAATCTCATTAGTATTGCTGCCATTTTCTTTTTTCCGATTTTTTTATCGGCTCAAAGTAATCCCGCCCCTTATTCCGGCCAAGAGCAGCGTGAAATCAAAACGCTTTCGACCTCAGATATTAAAATGTATCTCGAAGGCCACGGCATGGGCTTGGCGAAGGTAGCCGAGCTGAACCATTATCCGGGGCCGCGCCATGTCTTGGATTTGGCGGCGGAGCTGAAGCTATCGCACGAACAGTTTACCAAAACCCAGCAAGCTTATGACAAGATGCACGCCGAAGCCATGCGATTAGGCAAATGGATCGTTGCCAAAGAAAAACAGCTCGACAGTTTGTATGCCACGCAAAAGATGACTGAGACACAGTTGCGAGCCATCGTCGGAGAAATCGCCAAGCTTCAAGGCGAGCTGCGCTTCACGCATCTCAATGCGCATTTGGAGATGAAGAAAATCCTCTCGTCACAGCAGGTGGCGAAATATGACGAGCTGCGGGGATATGGAAAAGGAACTGTACAACAACATGGGAAGCATTGAGGCAAATTAAAGCTTGCAAAGTTCCTTAAATTTTTGTATTCGATCATATCAGCATCTTAGGAGAAAAAATGTCTACAGCGACCTTGACGCATTTGATCGAACAAACTGAAACGCTCACTTTCGATGAGCAGTTACGTCTCGCAACGCATTTGGTGGAGCGCGCGCGTAAAGCGCATCCCA
>JBOHQZ010000545.1:0-4891 GCA_050732275.1 bacterium | reverse complement strand
GCCCAGCACTTCGCGATGCTCCGGTACATCGTTGGCGAGAACGCAATTGCCGTGGCCCATGCCCTCGAGCAGCGCCGGATGCGTGCCGCCCACTTCCGTGCCTTGAATGTAAAAATAAGCATTCGATTGCAGCTCGCGATACCCCTGGCCAAACACGTACCCGGTGAAAATGATCCGCGGGTCATTCGTTGTTTTCAGCTCACGAATAAAATCATCGCTGTACGGCGCATCACCGACCATAACGAGCTTGAGATCGGTCTTCACCTGCTCGAACGCTTTGACGACGCGATGCGGATTGTTTTCCGGCTCGAACCGACTGACGTAAAGCACATAACGTTTTGGCTGCAAATTGAAACGGCGCAACACCTCATCGGTTTCGATACGGCCAATCGGAGCGCCATACGGAATGTACGTCGAGCGCTTGTTGAATTTTTTCAAATAATACTGCTCGACATCACGGGCATCGGTCACGACTTCGTTCACGCAAAACGTCGCCAGCCATTCCGAGATTTTATAAAAAGCTTTGCCAAGCGCATTCCATTTGGCGCGCTTCCATTCCAAACCATCGACGTTGAGCGCCACCGGCATCCACTTCAAGCGCGGTATCCACGAAAAAATCGCGTTGGCGCTGTTGCAAATCAAAATCACGTCGTACTTCTGGGTGAGGCTGTGCAGCACGCAAAGAAACGTGTGCGCGACGGTGTCAAAGTATTTATGACTGATCGTCGGCAGAATCACCAGCCGCACGCCGCGGTAAAATTCATCCTTGTGCTTGATGCTATTGGAGCGGCCATAAACCGTAACCTCGTGGCCGCGTTGCGCCAAACGGGTGCTCAACTCTTCAGCAAACGTTTCAAAACCACCATAATTTGCGGGAATCCCGCGAATGCCCATAATCGCAATTTTCATAAGCAGACCAATGTAGTCCCCGCCCCTACGGGCGTAGCCTTGTGGGCGGCTTTTCACATTACAATGCCCCACAAGGAGGCAGGACTACGTTAAAATCTCCAATTTACTTTTGTATGACTTCAAAGCTTTTCAATTCACCAAAAACATATAACACAAAAAAATAAACGCCAAATAACAACGCTAATTCCACAAGCAACATCCATCCCATGCTGCGCCACCACAATGTTAATCCGAATATGGCCGTTCCGGCAATGGCGACGCGCAACAAAGAGCGCCATGGAAAAATCGAGCCGAACCTTTGCAGTACGTGTGCTCCCGCCGCCATAACGCCCAACGTCGAAGCAATCAAAGTTGCCGACGCCGCACCTTGAGCGCCCCACATCGGCACGAAAATCAAACACAGCGGCACGTCAATCACCGCCGCACCCAGGCTAATGTGAAACGCGCGATGCGGGTAGCCATCCGCGCTCATGATCGTACACAATACGACGAGAAGCGTGTACATGGCGATGCCCAAAATCAGGAGCCGCAGGATCGGCGTTGCCGAATCATAAGCGCGGCTGTAAAGCAATTCGACGACATGATCCGCATTGGCTGTGATCAAAATCAAAACCGGAACGAGCAACCCGAAAAGCATGCGCATGGTGTGGCGCAAAAGATTGCGGGCCGCTTCGAGGTTTTCTTGCGCGAGCATGCGGCTCAAGGCCGGCAGCACGGTCGAGGCGAGTCCGAGAAAAATGAAGTACGGTGCGCGCGCAATCGTCGCGGCAGCCGTGTAATAACCCGCTGCTGCCGGCGTCAGAGAATGTTTGACAAAGAGCAAATCGATATACAATAGCGCATTGATGCTCAACGTGTACAAAATCACCGGCACGGCAAATTTGGTGAACCGCGAATAGTGCTCCGTTGTTGTTGCCGGCGGCATTTTTATCCTTTGCATCAACCACGCCCCAATGACAAGACCACTCGCCGATGCCAAAAAATTTCCAATCAACGCACCGGCAATTCCCGCTCCGAGCAGCACCAACACGATGCTGCTCGCCGCTTTACTGAGAGCATAGCAGATGATGACAAAAGCCTGGCTCTCGAAACGGTGCAAGCCGCTGTGAACGCCGAGATAAAACCAGTAGAGGCCATACAGCACGATGTCAGGCGCAGCGATCCATAAAAGCTGCTCGAGCGCGGAATCATTCAAACCGGCGCTGATCAGCGGCGTCATTGCCGCAAAGAGCAACAAGATCACCAGCACGTAGCCGAGTTGCAAGCGGCGGCCAAGCTTCACCAGTGCCGCAGCATTATCCGAATCCTCGGATAAAAATTTTTGCATCGCCGTCGGCGCACCATTGATGACAAAGAACTCAACCCAAACCAGCACCGCCATCGCGACACCGAACTGCCCGTAAATCTCCGGCCCAAAATAGCGCGCTAGAAAAACGTTGAGCGCGTAGCCGCTCAACATGAAAACGCCTTGCGCCGCCATCAACAAAAAAGTGCCGCGGGTGAAAGAACTCATTTTCTTTCAATGGACATAGGGTTCGTAGTAGTCCCTTCAGGGACGCAATGTTCAGAACGTATCAATGCCTAAAGGCATCACTACGAACATTTAGCCCCAGCAATAAATTGCAATCGTCTTTTCCGGCGTCATGTACCGGCATTGTAACTCGCGTTGGATAAATTCTTTGACCGCCGGGCGCACGTAGCGGGTTTCGCCGAGGCGATAAAGATCGAGAATCAGCCAGCCGCGCGGTTGCAATTGCATCAAGCGCTGCAAATCTTCAACAGTGTCGATGATATTGGCATTGCTGTAATAATCGATCGTCGTACCGTTTTTCTTGACAATCTCTTCATCGCGCGGGCTCTCCATGCTGGCGAGAAAGTAGTCAATGTGCCCGAGATAGTAATACACTGCCACCGGCACAGTCGAGATCACCGGCTGAGCTTCGAGGCGCTCGCGGCGGACAAAATCGCAGGCTTCGCGCCACTCTTCATGAGTAACCGCGCCATTGGTGCCGGTGCGCAACGACGGAATTTTGCGGGCAAAACGCAGCCAATCCGACGCGCCGAGAATGCAGAGAAAAACGGCGCCGATGACCAGCTTCGCCAGCAGCGGCGACGACCAAAACGACGGCAGGAAATATTGCTGTTGTGTATCCTTGCCGACGGCAACGGCGTGCTTGAACAATTTGACCGCGCCGTAGGCCGCAATGATCAAAAACAGCGGGAACAGATGAAAAATGTAGCGTTCAACTTTTAAAGCAAAAACCGTTGACAGCAGCCCCAGCGGCACGAGAAACAAAACGAGCAGGTATAGCGCTGGCTTGCGCAACTCGGCGATCGCCATCACCACACCGATCACGAAGAAAGCCGCAATGGTGAAATAAAAATTCGACGTCAAAAACCACAGATAATAAAACGGATTCTGCACATAATCATACTGCGCCCAATTCGGGCTGAAATTCATTGCCTCGCGCGCTTGCACCAAAATTTCCGGAGCGAGGCTCACAATGGCGGCCGTACTGATGATTACGATGATGAGATAAAAAACGTACTTGCTCGTCAACGCGCTCTTAACGCCTTTGCCGAGTGCAACGCCAAAAATCATCAGAAGAAAATACAATACCAGGCCGGGCAGGAGCACGCCGCTCAACACTTGCAAATAAGTCGCGGCGCCCAAGGCGATAACCGCGATGCCCAGCCAGAAAAAATCAATATTCCATTTGGCCACCAGCCGGCGCAATTTTCCAGCGTGAGAATTGGCAGCGGGTTTCAGCCGTGAGCCTTCCGCGCCCTCGTAGATCGCATACACCGCCAGCAAAAAGAAAAACTGAAAAATGGCATACATGCGGCTGACGCGAGACCAACCGATATTGAACGGCGCAAAGGCTTGCAAGAACGCGGCGATCAAACCGATACCGGCGTGGCGAAACATGCGCCTGGCGATGAAGTAGACGAGCGGGATGCTCAACACGCCGAAAATGGCGCCGGGAAAACGCGCGCTAAATTCGCTTACGCCGAAGAACGCAAACGAGTAAGCGACCAATTTGGTAAAGAGCAAGCTCCGCGTATAAGGCAAACCGGAGGGAAACACGGCGCCCTCACCGCGCAGCAGCGATTGTGCTGCGACGACGTGATTCATTTCATCGACCCAAAAGCTTTGCCGATCGAGGTGCGCCAGCCGCAGATACGCGCCGCCGGCTATAATCACCAGAAGAAGGGGAATGAAGATGGTTTTAGATCGCCAGCTCAATTCAGTTTACTCTATTTTTGAACAGCCAACGCAACACACAAAAAGAAAATAAGAAAATGATTATGACAAATATTTAAAATTATTTGCCGTAATCATCTTGTTTTATAGGCAAAAGAAATGCCAAGAACAACTTATTTTGCCTGCATCGCAACTGGCTCAATTTTGATCACCGCAGGCTTAAATTCACGTTTTGACATGAAGCCAAAGCTCCAAGCGAAGACTGCCGGCAGGTATAAAGGAGCAAGTGTCACGAAGATGAGACATTTCGCTGTATCATGTTTAAACAGTCGCCAGAACGTTCGTGTCCAGCGCACAAACGGCAACATCAAACTCAAAATCGGAAAACGAACGAAGATGCGGCCGGGCAACGTCGTGGTGCGCCGCGCCTCCGCCGAAGCTTGCCCGAGAGTGAATTGATGGCGGAACAATTTCGTGAAACCGACGCGGCTGAGATGCAGCACGCGAATCTTCGGATCGAAATAAATTTTGCCGCCCTTCTCGATCAGCGTCCAATTGAAGATCGTGTCTTCGGATGGAAAAATATCCGTGAAGCTCAAGCCGCGTTCGAAAAAAATCTGCCGGCGATACGCGATGCTGCACGTCGGAATATTTTTGACGAAGCCTTCCGGCATGCGCTCGGTCCACTCATTGAATTCGATGAGATGGCTCACCCACGCCGTCGGACTTTTCGGATAACCATTTATCACACAGCCGCCAACGGCATCCGTTTCATGC
>JBOHQZ010000544.1:0-4892 GCA_050732275.1 bacterium | reverse complement strand
GCGACAGGCCGTGATAATGTCCGATTTGATTCGACGGCCGCGTCATTCGTTATGGCCGTTTCAATCTCCTCGGCCTTTTCCCTTTTTGCCGTACACGAAGAAAGGGCCGAAAATATTATCAGCAGAGACAAAAGATAGCGCCATGAAAATCTCATCGCGGTGTCCTCGATAAAAAATTGCCGTTTGCTCTTCCTGGGCCAAGCCTACCGCTTTCATGCTTCACCCAAGCCACAGCCGGGCGAAGCAATCTATACAAAAAAAATGCTCGTTGGTTCTGCGTTCAAGCGGTTACGCCAACCGCAAGCTCTCCAATTTCTCAATCCGCTTTTCCATCGGCGGATGGGTGGTGAACAAGCTGGCGAGACCGCCGAGGCCGCTGAGGGGGCTGACGATAAACATGTGGGCCGTGGCCGGAGTCGCTGCCATCGGTATTTGTTGCGCGGCGTTGTGCAGCTTGCGCAGCGCGCCGGAAAGATAGCGCGGGTTGCCGGCAATGCGCGCGCCGTCTTCGTCGGCGATATACTCGCGCGAACGGCTGATCGCCATCTGAATCAACATCGCCGCGATGGGTGCGAGAATGATCATCAAAATTCCAGCGATCGGGTTCGAGCCTTCTTCTTCGTCGTTGCTGCGGCCGCCGCCGAAAATCATGGCCCACTGCGCCATGTTCGCCAGCATACTGATGGCGCCGGCCATCGTGGCGGCAATGGTGCCGATGAGAATATCACGATTTTTGATGTGCGCCAACTCGTGGCCGATGACGCCGGACAACTCTTCGCGGCTGAGCATACGCGTAATGCCCTCGGTGACAGCGACCGCTGCGTGCTCCGGGTCGCGCCCGGTGGCGAAGGCGTTGGGTTGATCGCCGGAGATGACGTAAACTTTCGGCATCGGCAAGCCCGCGCGCGTTGCCAACATTCTCACCATGCTGTAAAGCTCCGGCGCCTGGCTTTCGCTCATTTCCCGGCCGTTGTACATGCGTAGAACGATTTTGTCACTGAACCAGTAGCTGGCAAAGTTCATCACCATGGCGATGCCGAAGGCGATGAACATGCCGTTTTGTCCGCCAAAGGCATTGCCCAAAACGACCATCAGCGCCGTCAAGCCGGCCATTAAAACGAAAGTTCGTAAGGTATTCATATTACTATCATCACTCCATAAAACTAGTTTGGGATTATCTTTTCGTGCTATTGCAATTAAATAACGCTGCAAGCCGCGAGCAGTTCCGTTGCGGCTTCGTGTCCGATTGGACGATCCACTTCAACTCAAGATTTCTTGCGAAATCTTTGCAGCCAGGCTTTGGTTTTTTCCACAATCTGCTCGGCATGATCCGGAAAGATCAGCCAAAGCGCCGCTAAAACGAACACCCAACCTTGCAAGATGGGTATGAACCCGCCGATAATTCCGATCACCAAAAACACCAAAGCCAGCGGCAAGCGCACGGCCAATGGCATACGGCGCCGCCACGCGCGAATCTTTTCAATGAAAGGCGACTTGGCTTCAGTCGGTGTTTGTTCGCCGGTAGCGTTGCCGGGGGCAACCATAGCCGTGCCTCCATCCTGTCCTGAAATTTTGGTCATGAAAAACAAGATTCCGTGATTATTTTAGATGCTTGACCATGATCAACCGATTGCCGTTGACGAGGTCGGGATGATACTCAACATTGTCCATCGAGCGCCGGATGATGTGCAAGCCAAAGCCGCCGCTCCGGCGTTTATCCATCACTTCTTGTACGTCGTAAGCCGTGGGCGGTTTCATCTCAAAGCTCAAGCCGTGGTCTTTGATGACGATCGTAAATTTGTCCGGCGAATAGCCCACTTCGAGGTCGATCCATTCGTCCGGCCGCGAATGATAAGCGTGCTCGATGACATTCAAGCAGGCTTCGTAAACCGCGATTTTGATTTTGCCGATTTCCTTTTCACTGATGCCGGCTTGCGTCGCGTGGACGGTGACGAAATCGCACAGTTGATACAAATTCGAGGCGCGGCTTTCAACGCGAATTTGGAAATCCTTCTCTAACGGCGGCGCCGGCGGCTCCTCGATTTTCCGCGCAATTTCCTGGACAAGCGGCGGATCGACGATATCGGCGAGCGCTGTTGCTTCCTCCGTTAAAACTGTGTTTTCCAGCGGCAAATTTATGCCGGCCTGGTGCGGCGATGTCAAGGGTACCGGCGCCGGCAGTTCTTCATTTTTGTTTGCGGCAAAAGCAGCCGCTGGCAAATTGACGACGTAAGGTTGGGAAGCAGGTTGAGGCGTTGTTGCAACACTTGGCAGAGGCTTCCTGGCGGGCGCGTTTTTTGCGCCGGCAGAAACCGTGCGCTTCTCGCTCGCCGCAGGCATTTTCGTATTTTGCGCGGCCGGCCTCTCCATCTCCGCGATTTCGGCCAGCGGCTCGAGCACCGTCGTTGCTTCGGGCGCCAGCGTCAAATAGCTCAACGCGCTGAATGTGGCGAAATTATTGCGCGCCGTATCCGTGACGTGGCTCAACGTGATTTCGCCGTGGCGGCGGCGGGTGCGAACCGTCAGCGCGATCAACAGCGCGATAAAGCGCGTGCTCGGGAAGGGAATGTCGCCGAGATCGAGATGGAAGTGCAAATAGCCTTTGGCCAGATGCTTATTCACAAAATCCTCGAACACCCGTAGCGGGTCGGCTGCTGCCTCTGCCGCGTCGCGAGCCGTAAACGTTTTTTCGAAACGGATTTTGACACAGCGGGTCGGCGTCTCCACCGTCTCAAAATGAAAAAGAGGTTCGTTCATCTGTGGACGTTTTTTTAAGAGACAACCTGCGCTTTCAGGCTGTCTCCGGGCGAAACCGGCTTTTTGTCGAAGTGAGCTTGAGCTTTGGTCTTTTCCTCTTCCACCAGCACCCGGCGCAGCACCTTGCCGATTAGGCTCTTCGGCAGCTCCTTTCTAAATTCGACCAGCTTAGGAACTTTGTAGCGCGCCAACTCCTGCTTGCAATACGCGATGATCTCCTCCTCAGTAGCCGTTTCCCCGTCACGCAAAACGATGAACGCTTTAACCGTCTCGCCCCGATATGGGTCCTGCACCCCGATCACAGCCGCTTCCTTGACTTTCGGATGTTTGTAGAGAACCTCTTCCACCTCGCGCGGGTAAATGTTGAAACCGCCCGCGATGATCATATCCTTCTTGCGATCGACGATATAAAAATAGCCGTCCGCATCCATCCTGGCCATGTCGCCCGTGAACAGCCAGCCGTCGCGCAACACTTTCGCGGTTTCGGCCTCCATTTGCCAATACCCTCGCATCACTTGCGGGCCGCGCACGGCCAGCTCGCCGATCTCGCCCGGGGGCAAAGGCTGGTGCGTCTCCGGATCGACGACCGCGGCTTCGGTATTCGGCAAGGGCAACCCGATTGAGCCTTCGCGGCGTTCGCCGAAGATGGGGTTGGAATGCGTCACCGGCGAAGTCTCGGAAAGGCCGTAACCTTCTATTAAGCGGCCGCCGGTAATGTGCTCGAATTTGCGCGCGACTTCGAGCGGCAACGGCGCACCGCCGCTGTTGCACGCCCGAATGTTGCGGAGATTGTACTTCGGCGTGTCGGGATGATTGTTGATCGCCACGTACATCGTCGGCACGCCGGGAAAGCAGGTGACCTTGAATTTATCGACGGCCGGCAATATCATTTTGAGATCGAAGCGCGGCGCCAACACCACCGTGCCTCTGATATATATGCCTATATGCAGGCATGTCGTCATGCCGTAGCTATGAAAAAACGGCAGCGCGCCCATGATGATTTCCTTGCCCTGTCGCAGACCGTAATTCCACGCGCACAATTGCGCGAGATTGGCCACAAGATTGCGATGCGTCAGCACCGCGCCTTTGGAAATGCCGGTGGTGCCGCCAGTATAAAGGAAAATCGCGACATCGTCCGGCTTCAGTTCCACTTTCGGCGCCGGTGGAAACTCGCCTTTGGCGGCGCGCTGCATCAGATCGACGAACTGAAACGTGCCGGCCTGCGCCGGTATCGTCACCCAGGTGCCTTCACGTTTGGCTTTGATGGGATAAAGCAGGCGCAAATGCAGCGGCAGATAATCCCGCACGCTTGTGTAAATCACCGCGCGCAAGCTGGTGTTGGCCCGCACGGCCTCAACCCGTTTGTACAGCAAATCCAGCGCGATCGCCACTGTGGCGCCGCTGTTGTTGAGCTGATGCTCCAGCTCGCGCTCGACATACAGCGGGTTGGTCGGCACGGCGATAGCGCCGAGTTTCATCACGGCATAATGCGCCGCCGGATACTGCGGCAGATTAGGCAGGATGATCGCGACGCGATCGCCTTTTTTGACGCCCAAATGCGCCAGCGCCACCGCAAAACGCGCCGCCATTCTATCCATTTCGGCGTAAGCAAAACGGCGGCCAAAAAAGATATATGCGGGCGATGGGGGATTGAAGCGTACTGCCGCGTCGAAGACATCGGGAATCGTCTCATCCGGAATGGTGACAGCCTTCGGCACCTTCTCCTCGTAATGCGCCAGCCATGGGCTACGCCCGTAGGGCTTCTCCATCAATCCCTCACGTGTTCATTAAGCAGGTGGGATAAAATAATCTGGGCATTTTGTGTTTTGCCGATACTGAGAAACGACGATATGCCGGGATGGAACGGCCACTTTGTTCTATCCCACCTGCTAAATATTACGTTTCAATTTATTCATTTGCAGGCGGAGAAGCAAGAAAAAAAAGTTTGTAGTTGCGCCTTCAGGCACTTTTCATTGTTATATTATCGTAAAACTGTTCATCCGCCACTTTGCCCCCGCTGATAATCAACACAATGGGCATTCCCTTCGCTTGTACTTTATCTTTAAGAATCGCCGCCGCGTCTTCCACGCGCCAGCCTTGCATCAAGAGAAAATTATCTTTTGCAAAACGGTAAA
>JBOHQZ010000543.1:0-4897 GCA_050732275.1 bacterium | reverse complement strand
CGCCTTCGGCGTTTCTCGGCGGAGAAGTTTTTGCTTTTTTTGCACCGCGTGGCGCGTTGTCTGCAATAAAGATTTCATTCCTAACAGATTAAAAGAGAGACCGATGAAGAACATAACATCACTTGCGCTGATTGTTTCGTTGCTAATACCAGCTTGTAACTTTGCACAAGCTTCAAGCAGTTCGCCAAAAGACGAAATTACAAAACTCAAAGAAGTAATTTCCAATATCATTCTGGGTTCATCAACAATGATACTGCTGCGGTGCTCTCGGTGCTTGGCAAAGAGTTCATCATGTTTAATGGCAATTACTCCGGTGATCCGGCACAATGGCAGGCACACCTTTTTCACACGGGAGATGATCTGCAGCGGTGGCCTGCCAGGTTTCTCAAGCAGGCCGGGCCTTATCAAATCAGCATGAATTTTTGCACATGAATATTCGAGGCAACGCGGCGGTGGTGGTCACGCAAGAAACGGGCAAGAACAAATTCCGCGCCTGGGAGAATGAGAAGGTGACGTGGCTTTTGGGAAGGCGAAATAACGAATGGAAGATTGTCGGTTTTTTTATCAGAGATATTCGGAATCCGGAATAATCAATTGGCCTATTATGAAAATCTTTTGTCTTGTGCTCTTAGCCGGACTCAACACCGCCTTTTCCCAAACCGCAACGCGACCGTTGCAAGTTCCGAAAGCGAACGCGCCGGCAATAGATGGAAAACTTGGTGAAGACGAGTGGAAGAACGCACTCAAGCAAGAACTCGTTGGCGGCGGTGAGTTGCGTCTCCAGCACGATGGAAATTTTCTTTACGGCGGTGTGCATGGAACGAGTCACGGCTGGTGCCATGTCTACGCTACAGCGGGCGACACCGTCTTCGTGCATCACGCTTCGGCGGCGTTGGGAACGGCGACTTATTTGCAAAAAGGCGAGTTGTGGCAGCCGCAACAAACTTTTGTCTGGGAATTGCGTGAGCGCACTTTCACGCCGCGAGCCGAGGCGGCGCGCGCGGCCTATCTCAAGTCCAAAGGTTGGCTGGCGAACAACATGAATACGGGAACGCAAGGGATAATCGAGTTTAAAATTGCGCGCAGATTTTTAAAAGGAGAGATCGTGCCTATCGCGGTTGCATTTGCCAGCGATCCGGCCTCGCCGCAATATTGGCCACAGACTCTCGCCGACGATTGCCGCAAGCGCGAATTGATTTTCGGCACGTCGCCGGCTGGTCTCAAATTCAATCGTGAGAGTTGGGCGAAGTTGAGGTTTTCAGAAAAAATTGAGAAATAATCAGAAGTTTTTATCGCCAACGGATAGAGGCTGCCAACGGATTTTTGAACCGCTTTTTCATCCGTTGGCCGCTTTTATCCGTTGGGCAATTTTTTCAGCGACTACTTTTTGAATTGTTATCCTCGAAAGGAAGCAGAATGAAATCTCGTATTTGCTTTTTAGTTGTTTCACTTTTTTTCGGCGTTGGTTTTTCGCCTAAAAATAACGAGGCGAATAATCCGCCCAACGGCAAATATCGCGGCGCGGAGTTGATCACGACGGCACAGTTGAAAGATTATCTCACTTTCATCGCCTCGGATGAATTGGAAGGACGCGACACGCCGTCGCGCGGGCTGGATGTGGCAGCGAAATTCCTCGCGACGAATTTATCGCGGTGGGGCGTCAAGCCGGCGGGCGACAACGGCACTTATTTTCAACGTTTCGCGCTTTTGAAAACCACGGTCGATTCAGCACAGACGATAGCGGAAATCAACGGACAGCGTTTCAAATATGGCAGCGATTTTTTGGCGAGTTCTTTTTCCGGCGCTGGCACGGCGAGCGGGCCATTGATCTACGCCGGTCACGGCCTGATGATCAAAGCAAAAAACCTCGATGCTTTTGCCGGCCTCGATGTGAAGGATAAGATCGTCGTTTGGACCAACGAATTTCCTAAGGGCGTGACGTTCGCCGATTTTTCCGGCAAGCAGGGCGAGGATTGGCAGAGCGCGGCGAAATATGCGGCTCTCAACGGTGCAAAGGGCGGCATCATCATTCCGTCGTATACTTCGCTGATTACTTGGGAACAAACGAAAAAGAATCAGCTCGCCAACGGCGCGCTCGCCGTCGAAAAGTTTCAGAGCAATACCGATCCCAAAATTCCGATCATCGTCGCTTCGCCGCGTTTGACGGGCGCTTTGTTGCAGGGTGAAAAAGAGAGTGCGACCAAAGTGTTCAACAGCGCGGTGATGGGCGAGCCGGCGGCGGCATTTGAGTTCAAGCCCGAGAAGCGCGTCACTTTCACCGTCGCGGCGAAAGCCGAGCAGGTTTATACGCAGAATGTCGTCGGCGTGGTTGAAGGCAGCGATGCAAATTTGAAGCAGGAATATGTCGCCATCGGCGCGCATTACGATCACGTCGGCGTCGGCGCTCCGGTCAACGGTGATGCGATTTACAACGGCGCGGATGACGACGGCTCCGGCACCGTCAGCGTTCTCGCGATGGCGGAAGCGTATGCAAAAGGCCCCCGCCCGAAGCGCTCCCTGCTTTTCGTCTGGCACGCGGCGGAGGAAAAAGGCTTGTGGGGCTCGAAGTATTTTACGGAGTATCCGACCGTACCGATTGATAAGATCGTTGCGCAATTGAATATCGATATGATCGGACGCGCGCAAAAAGCAGGCGACAGCAATCCATCGCATGCCAATCTGGCCAAGCCGAATGAGGTTTTCGTCGTCGGCTCGAAAAAGATGAGCACCGAGCTGGGCAATTTGAGTGAGTCGGTCAATAAGTCGTATTATAATCTGTCGTTCAATTACAAATACGACGATCCGAATGATCCCGAAAAGATTTTCTTTCGCAGCGACCATTTTAATTACGCGCTAAAAGGCATCCCGATTATTTTTTACACCGACGGCGACCACGAAGATTATCACAAAGTGACGGATCACGTCGAAAAGGTCGATTTTGAAAACATGCTCAAAATCACCCGCACGATTTATGCGATGGCTTGGGAGTTGGGCAACGGCAAACGTCCAGAGATCGACAAAAAATTGCCGGCGGAGTTGATGCACGGGTTGTTTTAAGAAAAAGCGCTTGTTATTAGCGGCGTTCTGTCCCGAAGGGACAAAATGAAAGTAGCCCAGAGATTTTATCTCTGGGAATATGACGGAACAACGTTTCCAAGTCCCGAAAGGGACGATAGAAAAGAATCGTCTGAAATATTCCGACCACCGCGTTCTCATTCGTCCCTTGCGGGACTGGTGAGGTAATGAGGGGTGATATTTCCCAACAATAAATTGTTGGGCTATTGTCGGTTGTCCCTTCGGGACAAGGTTTTCGGAAAATCGTTTGCATAATTTAATGGTATGGACTTAGTAGCCGCCATCAAAATAAGAATTACCAAGAAAGGTTCTATCATGAAATCTCGCTTGGCTTTGTTGTTCATCGGTTTTATTCTCTCCTCATTTTGCCTATTGGGATTCACTCACAACAACGGGGCAGAAAATAATTCCTCTGCATCCAATCCGGTCAACGGCAAATATCGTGGCGCGGAGGCGATTACGACGGCGCAGTTGAAAGATTATCTCACCTTCATCGCGGCGGATGAATTGGAAGGCCGCGACACGCCGTCGCGCGGGTTGAATACGGCGGCGAAATTCATCGCGACCAATTTGTCGCGGTGGGGCATCAAACCGGCTGGCGACAACGGCACTTACTTTCAGCGCATTGCGCTGTTGAAATCAACAGTCGATTCGGCGCAAAGCTTTTTGGAGATCAACGGGCAGCGCTTTCGCTTTGGCGCTGATTTTATCGTGAATACGAACGCCATTGCGGGAACCGCGAGTGGTCCACTCGTTTATGTGGGCCACGGCTCCATCTTTCCCAAAAAGAACATCGATGCTTTTCAAGGTCTCGACGTCAAAGGCAAGATCGTCGTGTGGACCAACGAGTTTCCCAAGGGCACGAGCAATTCAGATTATTTCGGCAAAGAGGGAGAAGATTGGGCTGATCCGATAGAATACGCCGCCAAGAACGGCGCGACCGGCATCATTTCCATTGCGCGGTTCCAGACTTTGGCGAACTGGGAACAAACTCAAAAACAATCGACGGCGACCGGTGGCCTTGTGGTGGAAAAATTCCAAGCCGAGAGCGCGCCAAAGATTCCGATGATTTGGCTGGCGCCGAAAGCGGCAACCGCGTTGCTGCGAGGCGAAAAAGAGAACGCCAACAAAGTGTTCAACAGCGCTGCGGCGGGCGAGCCGGTTGCTGCTTTTGAATTAAGCGCTGAGAAGAAAGCCACTTTCACGGTGGTGATGAAAAGCGAGCAATTGTTTACACAAAACGTTGTCGGCGTTTTGGAAGGCAGCGACGGCGGATTGAAGAAAGAATATGTGGCGCTCGGCGCGCATTACGATCACGTCGGCATCGGCAATCCGGTCAACGGCGATGCGATTTACAACGGCGCGGATGACGACGGCTCCGGCACGGTGAGCATTCTGGCGATTGCCGAAGCATTTGCGAAAGGCGTTCGCCCGAAACGCTCGCTGCTTTTTGTCTGGCACGCCGGTGAAGAAAAAGGCTTGTGGGGCTCGGAATATTTCGTCAAATATCCGACCGTGCCGATTGATAAAATCATCACGCAATTGAACATCGACATGATCGGACGCTCGAAGAAGGCCGGCGATACTAACCGGAGAAACGAAGACCTTTCCGGCCCGAACGAAATTTACGTCGTCGGCTCGAAGGTAATGAGCACCGCGCTCGGCGAGCTGAGCGAATCCGTCAATAAATCTTATTACATGACTTTCGGCTAAATTAAAATATTATTGCATTTAGATGAGACTATCTTGAAATAAATTCAAGACGACGGCCACTAGTGTGGCGTAAGTTTAACTGATTTAGCTTAGGGAGTACTTGCTCTAA
>JBOHQZ010000542.1:0-4900 GCA_050732275.1 bacterium | reverse complement strand
CGCCGCCAAACTGGCCAAGCCCAGGGAAATTCTCTCCCTCACTTTTACCGACAAAGCCGCCGCCGAGATGGAAGAGCGCGTCGACGTCCTGGTGCCGTACAGCTTCACCGACATGACGATCTCGACTTTCCATTCTTTCGGCGACAAGCTCGTGCGCGAGTTTGCGGCCGATCTCGGATTGAATCCAGATTTTCGTCTGCTAACGCAAGCCGAGCAGGCGCTTTTTTTGCGCGAGCATCTTTTCAAGCTGCCGCTCAAGCATTATCGCCCGTTGAGCAATCCCACCAAATTTCTCGGCGATTTGCTGCGGCATTTCAGCCGCGCCAAAGACGAAGACATCGCGCCGGCCGAGTATGTCGAGTTTTCCGAAAAACAGCTTGCCTCGGCGCGCCAACAGGGTGACGATCCCGCCTTGCAATTGGAAGCGGAAAAGCAGCTTGAATTAGCCCAATGTTACGAGTCCTATCAAAAACTTTTGGCGGAATCCGGCGTAGCCGATTTTGGCGATCAAATTACCCTCGCGCTGCGCCTCCTGCGTCAATCGCCGGATATTCGCCGGCGGTTGCAAGAGCGTTATCGCTTCGTTCTCGTCGATGAATTTCAAGACACCAATTACGCCCAGTTTCAGCTCGTTAAAGAATTGGCCGCCGGCCATCGCAATATTACCGTTGTCGCCGACGACGACCAATCCATCTACAAATTTCGCGGCGCCGCGATCAGCAATATTTTGAATTTTAGCGATACGCATCCCGACGCGAAATATGTTGTGCTCAACAGAAACTACCGCTCAACACAGGCCATCCTCGATGCGGCCTATCGCCTCGTCCGTCACAACGATCCGGATCGCCTCGAAGTCAAGCAGAAAATCAACAAGAAGCTGATTGGCCGCGAGCCGGGAGGCAAGCCGGTCGAGCATTTGCACTTCGACACGCTTTCTGCCGAAGCCGAAGCCGTGGCGGAAACGATTGCGCAAAAAGTCCAGGCGGACAAATTGCGCTACGGCGATTTTTGCATTCTCGTGCGCTCCAACAGCGCCGCCGATCCGTATTTGCAAGCGCTTGCCGAAAAGAAAATTCCCCATCGTTTTTCCGGCAATCGCGGCTTGTACCAGCGCGAAGAAATCCGGCTGCTCATCGCCTTTCTCAAAACTATCGCCGATCCGCACGACTCGCAGAGCCTTTATCATCTCGCACTCTCGGAAATCTATCGCATGCCGATGACGGATTTGCAGCTTTGTCTCGGCGAGCACGGCCGCACGCATCGCCCGCTCATGAGCATCTTTCGCGACCCGGACTCCTTTGAATGGAGCGAGCCGCTTTCTCCCGAAGGCCGCGTCACCATGACGAAGATCGTTGCGGATCACGACCGTTACCTCGAGAAATCCCGCCAACTGCCGGCGTATGCGCTGCTCTATCAATTTCTCAAAGAAACCGGCTATTTGAGCCGGCTGGCCGCGGGCGAATCTGCCGAGAGCGACTATAAGCTGCGGAACCTGGCAAAATTTTTTACCACGGTGCAGAGCTATTCGCACTTCACCGCCGCCGGTGACGCCGCGTTTTTCGCCCAGCATCTCGATCTCATGCGCGATTTCGGCGACGATCCCGGCCTCGCCGACGCCGATCTCGATGAAGACGCTGTGCAAGTGCTCACCATTCATAAAGCCAAAGGGTTGGAGTTTCCCATCGTCTTCATGGCCGGCTTGGTCGCGCGCAAGTTTCCCACCGATGCGCGCCAATCGACGATAGAGCTGCCGGACACGCTTATTAAAGACAAGCTGCCGGAAGGCGATTTTCATTTGCAAGAGGAGCGCCGGCTGTTTTATGTCGGCATGACCCGCGCCAAGAACGAGCTTTATCTCACCAGCAGCCGCGATCACGGCGGCGCCAAGCCGAGAAAAGTGAGTCTGTTCGTGTATGAAGCCATCGACCACGCGCACGCTGATGAGGACTATCTCAAACACTCGCCGCTGGAAACGCTCGCCCGTTTCGAGGTCTCACCCGGCGAGGTGTTTAAAGAAGACGGCGCCATTCCGGCGGATCAGGTGCTCACGCTCGATCCGCACAAAATCGATGACTACCTCACTTGTCCGCTGAAATACAAATATGCCAAAATTTTGCGCGTGCCGCTCGAAGTGCATCACACCATCATTTACGGCAAAGCGATTCACGAGGCGGTGCGCGTGTACAATCAACGCAAATTGCAGAACAAATCTGTCACCGAAGATGATTTGCTGCGCGTCTTCAAAGCCAATTGGCGCAGCGAGGGTTTCATCAGTCGCGAGCACGAGGATCAGCGTTTCGCTTACGGACAGGAAGTGCTCAAGAAATTTTTCGCGCAGCAAGAAGCCGGCGGCACGATCCCAACTTACGTCGAAGAGCAATTCAAATTTCGCCTCGGCAACAATCTCATTGTGGGCCGCTGGGATCGCGTCGACGAGCTTCCTGACGGCAGCGTCTATATCACCGATTACAAATCATCGGAAGTACACGAACCTCAAAAAGCACAAGAGCAGGCCGTAAGGAGCCGTCAACTGCGCCTTTACGCGCGCGCCTACGAAGAGCGCTTCGGCCGCCCGGTGACGGGCTGGCGCATGCACTTTCTCGATACCGGCCTCATCGGCGAATCCCGCCGCAAAGAACGATTGTTGAAAAAAACGGAAGAAGATGTCTTAAAAGCCGCGGAGGGCATCCGTCAACGCGACTACACGCCTAATCCCGGGCCAGGGAATTGCCCGTTTTGCGCTTATCAGGATATTTGCCCGGCAGCGGAACATTAGCCTCATTTTTTCCAATAAAATCGCACTTGACTTTGGGATGGAATTTGTTTATTTTTTGACATATTTAAAAAATTGGGATTTGACCACGATATGCACCGAAGGGTTGAACACGTTGAAAGGGGAGTCGATGAAAACTAAATTTCTTGGGTGTAAAATATTCTTGAACATTTTTTGATTGTAAAGTGAGAGGGCGCACCATGCCCGCCCGACCTCATATCGACACGTTCCTCTCCCTTATGTTCTGAGAACAACCAAAAAGGAGGATGGCGATATGTCATCTAAAACTCTGGCTTTGATCATGACCATTGTGGGTTTGTTAATCGCCGTATTCTTTGCTTTTGCAGATATGACGGGCGTAGGCAACCCAGCCCGATTCGGGTCTAGGCAGATCGGCGGCACAGTGGTCGGTGCGTTGGTTTTCATCGTCGGTCTCGTCATTTACCTGCGGCAACGCCGAACCTGAAATGCCCTCCTGAATATTAGCGCATATTGACAAAGGATGTTCGAATCTTGGAGATCGACCATCACAAACTTTTTGCAACCCATCCCTGTCAGCACGATACGCAAGCTTTTGGCGGCATGGGTAGCCTTGGGTTTGATTAGCAACCTCATGATCGAGGCCGGCTTCAAGCTCGATGTCGCGCGCTATTTCCCCATCTCCGAGTTTTATGGTCCAACCATTCATGTTTCCGGCCTGCCTTATGCGGCCTTGTTTCTCATTGTTTTCTTTCTGGCCATCAAGCATGTATCGCGCTTCAATCTCGTGCAGGTTTGGCTACTCGGTCTCACTTTGATTCTGCTCGGCAATCTAGCACAAGGCAGTATTGACGCGGCTTTTTACAAACCGTTTTATGGGCATGGGGGACAATACTATCACGATGCGATTCGGATCACCGATTGGCGACAATGGCTCCGTGATTTCAACGTCAACCAAACGCAATTGCAGAACCACTCGCAAACACATCCGCCGTTTGCCGTGCTGGTGCAGTATCTTCTACTTGAAATTGGAAACCGTCATCTCTTCATTTTGGCTGGCGGATTTATCTTGTTGTCAAGTCTGTCGATCATACTAGTTTGGCAAATCTTGCGAGAGTCGGACTTGCCGGCGCCGCGGTCATCCGAATTGGCCCTGCTTTTTGCGGTTATTCCCGCCTTCAATATCTACAGCGCCGTGTCTCTCGAAGGCGTCGTTGCCATGCTATGTACGCTTTTTCTGCTCGGGGTGATTAAACTTGTCAGACAAGGAATAAGCCGATTTGGAATGTTTCTCTTCGCGACCGGTTTATTGCTCGCCAATTTGTTGACTTTTATTGGCACTTTTCTGCTGGCGACGGCAGGCCTAATTGGTTTGAGAGAAATACTTGTGAAGAGAAAGGCAGGTGTTGTAATCGCCTTGACCGTCACGTTGCTGCTGGGAATGCTCGCCTACGTCATTATGCTGCGCGGCTTTGGGTATGACCACCTTGAAGCTTTTCTCGCCGCGGCGAGATATGATAATCCGGAAGGTTTCCGTGCCCTGCACGCCCCGCTCGATTACGTCATGACTCGAATCGAGGGCATGGCAGAGATCGCTTTATTCCTATCATTTGGCGCGCTTGCGATATTGTTTCATCATGATTATCTGAAACTAAGAATCACCGATTTTAATGATGAGATCACCTCGATCTTTCTGGCCGGCGCAATTTCTCTGCTGATCATGTTTTTAGTCGGCGCATTTAAAACCGGCGAGACCGCGCGAATATGTTTGTTCATCTATCCCTATATCATGCTTGTTTTGAGAAAGCTCGGAGATTCAACGTTGCGCGCCGTCACCATTTTTGCCGGTTTGCAAACCATCATCATGCAAACGTTCGGAGGGTATTTTTGGTGATGGAGTCTTATGAATTTTGGCGCCATTCTTCGTGCCTTGTGCGAAGGCGATAGCTTCTTGAAGGCCCTTTTTATGCTTTGATAAATTTCTCCCATTGCTTTGTTCCTTGCGCTGGCTTACTTTCCTTTGCGAATATAAATATCCCCATTGAACGTCGCAAACTGCATCTCCGGGCCGCCGCCGCTGATGAGACCGTACATCGCCTTTTCCACTTTCAACCGATATTTGCCGCCTTCCTTGCGCGCGTCTTCTTC
>JBOHQZ010000541.1:0-4912 GCA_050732275.1 bacterium | reverse complement strand
CAGGCTGCGCCGCATCAAATGCCCGCGGGCCGAGCGCGCGAGCTTGCCCTTCAAAACCGCAATCGTTTCAAATGAGGAAAGAAGAAAACCGGGAAACAGCGCCGAGGCCAAAGTTCCGAGCAAGAAGAGCGCAATGAAAACCAAACCCAACTGGCCGGTCGAAAATGCGGAAGAAAAATAAATGCCCAATTTTTCCGCGATAAAAGGCCGCGACAATTCAATGAGCATGACCGCTGCCGCCAAGCCCAAAAGGTTAAAGAGCAGGGATTCGATGGCAAGCTGTTCGACGAGCTGGCGTTTTCGCGCGCCCACCACTTTGCGCACGCCGACTTCTTTGGCGCGTTCCATCGCGCGTGCCGTCGTCAAGTTGATATAATTCACCCAGGCAATCAGCAAAATGAGCCCCGCCACCATCAACAACGTCCAAACCGCTATGCCGTTGCCGTGCGCCCAGGTTTCGTACTCGTAATCGGAATACAAATGAATGTCTTTCAACGGCTGCAAATAAAAACTTTCGAGGCTGTTGGTCACCTTCGTGCCTTGAAAATAGCGCTCGCTGAAAGCGGCAAATTTCTTTTCCAAAGCTTTGGGGTCCGTGCCGGGGACCAATTGGAGATACACCATGAAGTTGGAATTTGTCCAACTGTCTTCTGCCGCCGGCCAGGTCTGTTGCAGCGTTTTATATGAAACCAGAAAATCGAATTTTATATGGGAATTTGCCGGGACGTTTTTAAAAACACCGGTAATGGCGTAATCGATCCGATTGTCTCTATTGAGCAGTTTGCCCAAAATTTCCTGCTCGCGCCATCCGGCGCCGAAATATTTTTCAGCCGAAGACTCGGAAAGCAGAATCGAGTTGGGCGCGGCAAGCGCGGTTTTGGCCTCGCCGAGAAGGAGCGGAAAAGAAAACATGCTGAGAAAAGCCGAATCGGCATGCACGAGGCTTTCATCGAAGCCGATTTCGCCGCGGCGCAGATAGGCGCGATTGGCTTGGATCATCCGCGTATAGTTGACCACCTCGGGATAATCCGTTTTCATGGCTTTGGGGACCGAGGGATAAGTGATCACGCCATGCTGGGTCAGTTGGCCATTTTGGTGGCGGTCATTGGTCAACCGGTAGAGGTTATCCGCGTTGGCATGGAACGTGTCGTAACTCAGCTCGAAGCTGACATATTGCAAAATCAGCAAGCACGCCGCGATGCTGATCGCCAGCCCCAGGATGTTGATGAAGGAATAAATCTTGTTTCGGCGCAAAGTGCGCAGCGCGATTTTGAGGT
This sequence comes from bacterium, assembly GCA_050732275.1. GTDB lineage: Bacteria > Zhuqueibacterota > Zhuqueibacteria > Zhuqueibacterales > Zhuqueibacteraceae > Zhuqueibacter. The sequence goes on along the minus strand of JBOHQZ010000541.1, from coordinate 3,635 downwards.
AGTTTTTGAACATGGGTGTCTCCAGTATTCAGTGTTCAGTTATCAGTGATCAGTTCACTGAATACCGATCACTGGTTACTGATTACTTTTATTCGTAGCGAAGCGCTTCGACCGGATTCGCCAGCGCTGCTTTGATGGCCAGCGTGCTCACGGTGATGAGCGCAATCAACAGCGCCATGCCGCCGGCGAGCGCGAAGGCCCACCAACTGATGTCGATGCGATACGCGAAGTCTTGCAGCCATTTATTCATGGTGAAATAAGCAATGGGCCAGGCGATGAGATTGGCCAGCAAAATCAGTTTGACAAATTCTTTGGAGAGCAGCGCGACGATGCCCGAGACGCTGGCGCCCAAGACTTTGCGGATACCGATTTCTTTCGTGCGCTGCCGCGCCGAAAACGCCGCGAGGCCGAAGAGGCCCAAACAAGCGATCAAAATGGCGAGGCCGGCAAAGAGGCTGAACAGTGCGGCGAAGCGTTGGTCGTTGCGATACTGCTCGGCGAATTTTTCATCCGCGAAACTGCAGTTGAAAGGATTGCCGGGAAAAAGCGTGCGGTAAATACGCTCGATCGTCGCCAGGGTTTGCGGCAAATTTTCCGTGCCCAGCTTGATGGAAAGCTGCCCGCCGGTGGGCGTTATTGTGAACAGCGCATTCTCTATCGGCGCATGCGCGGAAGACCAATTGAAATCCTTAAACACGCCGACGACTTTGAACGTCGAGCCGCCCATGCTGACCAATTGTTGCAGCGCCTCTGCCGGCGCCTCAAAGCCCACGGCTTGGGCCGCAGTTTCATTAAGAATGACGGGACGAGGCGCGCCTTCGGGAATGTTCGCTGAAACGCCTTCAAACCCGTTGCCGGCAATCAGCTCAAGACCATACAGCGAAGCGAAGCTCGAATCGATCCACGCCAGCGCGCCTCTCACATTGGTGGAAGGGTCGGCAGACTCGCGGCGCAAGTTGGAGGAATACCAGTTGAAACCTCGGCCGGGAAGCGCGCTGGAGGTGGCGATCTGCCGGATGGCCGGAACCTGGCGCAACTCATTCGTCAATCGTTGAATGGCTTGCGAGCTTTCCGCGCCTTCGGAGAGCACCCGCGGTCCGTCTACGGTTAGGATTTGCTCCAGGTTGATGCCGAGACTCATATTTTGCATGTGATCGAGCTGCGCATATACAATGATGGTGCCTGCCAGCAAGCCGACCGAGGCGGCGAATTGCAAAACCACGAGCCCTTGTCGCAATCGCAAGCGCGTTGAGGAGGAGCCCGTCTTTGCCTTCAACACGGCCACCGGCTTGAACGAGGACAGCGCAAAGGCCGGATATAATCCCGCCAGCAAAGTGCCGGCGCAAAACATCGCCAGCGAAGCAGCCCACAACGTTGGGTTCGACCACGCCCAATCCATAAGCTGCACGCCGGCGAGGTCGTTCACAAACGGCCGCAGAATTTCGGCGAGCACGACGGCGAGCATGAAAGCCGCGAGGTTCGTGAGCGCAGATTCAAAGAGAAACTGAAACACGAGCTGCGGGCGCTGCGCGCCGACGACCTTGCGCACGCCGACCTCGCGGCTGCGGTCGAGCGACCGAGCTGTAGCCAGGTTGACGTAATTCACCAGCGCGATGACCAGCGTCATGAGCGCGATAATAACGAAGAAATAAACCGTGCGATGGCTGCCTTGCACCGCTTTCGGCGCGAACACGGCATCATTGAGATGAATATCACGCAAAGGTTGCACGCTCAAATTTGCCTTTGTATTGGTGCGCGTGAAATGTTCCCCGCGATTGCTCAAAAGCACTTCCGTAAATTTCTGCGCCACCGCAGTCAAGCTTGCCTCCTCGCGAAGCTGGACATACGTCACGAAATTGTTCCAAGTCCAGCCATGCTTGGGGTCTTTATAGCTGCTCTTTTCCAGAAGGTCGGGGAACGAAAGCAGAAAATCGAATTGCAGGTGCGAGTTGGCGGGTGCGTCGCGAAGCACGCCGTTGACGCTGAAAGCGCCGTCGATCCAGCCGTTCACGTTGAGCACTTTGCCGATGGGGTTTTCGTCGCCGAAATATTTTCGGGCCATCGTTTCGGAAATCAGAATTGTGTTCGGCTCGGCCAGCGCTTTCGCTTGATCACCCAAAACCAGCGGGTACGAAAACATTTGGAAAAATGCGGCGTCGGCGTAATACACGCGCTCCTCTTTGAAAGCTTTATCAGGCTCAGCGGCATTGGCAATCACCGGGTCGGAATAATCCGGATGAATGCGCGCGAACCGCACGACTTCGGGTACGCTCTGCGCGAGAGCCGGACCCATGGCGTAGCCGCTCAATACACCGGTATCCGGTTCGCCGCCTCCTTTAATTGTAGTTTGCGTCACGCGATAAAGCTGCCTGGCATTGGCGTTGAAATCATCAAAGCTGTACTCGAAGGCGACGTACTGGAAAATGATCAAGCAGCACGCCAAGCCGAACGTGAGTCCGGCGATGTTGATGAACGAATATCCCGCTCGCGCGGGACGAACGAGGTTGCGCAGGGCCGTGGTGAAATAGTTTTTGAACATGGGTTTATTCCAGTTATCAGTAAGTTCATATCATTAAGTTAAGCGAACGGTGTGCCGGAAATCTTGTCCCGAAGGGACAGCCGACAATAGCCCAACAATTTATTGTTGGGAAAAAATAATTCAAATGCCTAGCAAGTCCCGAAGGGACGAGTGAAGACGAAGTGGTTGTGATTACACAATCGTTATTTTTCAATCGTCCCTGGCGGGACTTGGAAACATTGTTATGTCTATTTCCCAGAGATAAAATCTCTGGGCTAATTTCATTTTGTCCCTTCGGGACGGAACGCCACAAATGACAATCGTTAACTTAATAACATGGAGCTATCAGTGTGATCAGTTCACCGAATACCGATCACTGGTTACTGATTACTTGTTTTACTCATATCGCAGCGCTTCAACCGGATTCGCCAGCGCCGCTTTAATAGCTTGCGTGCTTATGGTGAGCAGCGCGATCAGCAATGCCAACCCGCCCGCGAGCGCGAACACCCACCCGCCGATGTCAATGCGGTAAGCAAAATTCTCGAGCCAGCGGCGCATAACGAAGTACGCAATCGGCGCCGACACGATCAAGGCAATGAGGACGAGCCGGGCAAAGTCCTTCGAGAGCATGATCACGATGCTTGAAACCGTCGCTCCGAGTACCTTTCGAATACCGATCTCCTTCGTGCGTTGCTCCGCCGCAAACGCCGCCAACCCCAAAAGTCCCAAACATGCCACTAAGATAGCCAAACCCGCAAATGCTCCGAAAATTTGACCGAAATACAAATCAGCTTGGTATTGCTGATTGAACGCCTCATCTAAAAAATAATAATCAAATGGATTGCCAGGGAAAAATGACAGGTACACCCCTTTGACCTGCTCGACAATCTCTCGCACATTGACGGAATGCAATTTCAAGGAAAAGTATCCCCTTGTCGCAGGTTGATAAGTAAAGACAATGGGATCGACTGCGATTTTAGGCGAGACGTGATTGTAGTCATCTAAGATCCCGATAATGAAACGGTCTTTGCCCCGAAAATTGACCAGTTGGCCAATAGCCTCATGCGGATTGGCATAGCCCAGCAGCCGAGTAGCCGCCTGATTTAAGAGCAAAGCA
>JBOHQZ010000540.1:0-4913 GCA_050732275.1 bacterium | reverse complement strand
AACGTTGTCGCCAGCTTTTCCTCCGCGCCTTGAAACGCGCGCTTGAAATTGTTGAAATGTTTTTCGCGCGAGGCCGGCGGCAACCAACCGCGTTGCACTAATCTGCCGTCGATAATTATATCCCACAGCACGCTATAGCGGCTTTGCAACAGATGATCGTAAGCCGGGCCGGCCTCCGAGGTGGGAAAATTGGGTTCGTAGCCGAAATGCGGATCGAGCATATCGACGAGGTGCAAAAACTCGTGGCGGAGAAATTCGAGGAAAGGTTGCGATTGCGACAGCAACTCGGGCGTGAGCTGCACCACAATCGTCCGGCGCTGGCGCGCAGACATGCCGGGCTCTGCGGCGGTGATATACAATTCCGCGCCAAGCTGCTTCTTGGCCCGCGCGCGAATCAACAAGCAGCGGCTCGTGGCCGAGGTGAGTACCGGCCACAACTCAAAAACTTGCTGCAGCGGAGCAATCAGTCCGAGGCGATAAAACCAGGACTCGTAAAAACTTCGAAATGCCGCTTCCCGCGCTTCGCCCGCCGTGTTTTCGTAAAGCTGCTCGCGCTCGCGCCAAAACTTTTCTGCTTCGGCATGATTGCCCATCATACGCGCCACCGCTTCTTCAATAAGCTGCGGCTGCAATTCGATACGAAAATCGGGATTCATGTCATTCGAGTTTTTCATAGCCTAATTCGCAGCCATCGTTGCCGCTGCTTTTCTGGAAATTTGAATCAACTCTTCACCGGATCCGCAGGTGAAGGCTTCCTCCATCCATTCGGTGGGACGCAGGCGCATCGGTTCCGAGCCGAGCGGAATATTGAAATGCGCGCATTCCCTGCGCGTAAAATCGCGGCATAAATTGCCGAGCCGGCCATAAAAGCCGTCGGGGTTTTCACGGCTCAACGTCTTCACGAATGCCGGCATGAATCGTCCGAGGTGATCTTTCAAGAAAAGCCGTTGTGCGCGGCGGGTTTCTTCCAACATCATCGCCTCATTTTGTTCCAGCGCATACGCTTCTTTCCGCGCCAAGAAAGATAGAAACTCGCATTCACAACTGATGTGATCGACGCGCTCAAAAGTATTCAATTTCAACCCGAAGGCGCTGTAGAAGCCGGAGAGATCGCCCAACTCTTGCGGCTGCTGAAAAAGCGCTTCTTCGCCGTATTCGGTTTCATACGGCGGCACCTTCGGATGCGCGGTGAAGCCGAAGAGATAGCGGTACGATTTTTCCAATGTTTCAAGATTTGAACATTGGCTCAATTGCCGGATGCGGAAAGCCAGATCCGTCGATTTACCATTCGAGCCATTTACATCCAACATCGCCGCGATTTGCATCAACGCTTGGTTTTGTTCTTCGTCAATTAGGCGTTCGAGAGTCTCCGAAGTGGGGGAACGAAAGCCGATGGCGAGCGCTTCATACAAGGCGCTGCGGCAAAGAGCAAAATCAATTTGTTGTGTCTCATCTTTCATGATTGCTTTCTCTTCCATTTTGAATTTGAATTGTTGGATTATTGAGAACCCATAAACCAACACTCCATCAATCCACTAATCCAATTCTATATCGAATTCGCATGCAGCGCCGGCCGTTCATAAATCGGCTCGTCGATCGTCGTGCGGAAAAGCTCTTCGCCGTCTTTGCCGTACGCGATCACGGTGTCGTTGTAAATGCTCACCGGCTTGCCGCGCAGCGTGCCTTCGTAAGTTTTCGGGCCTTCTTGAAATTTGTAGCTGAAGATAATCATGTTCGAGCGCCGGAATAATTGCAGCACCGCCAGCAACTCGCGATCGGGATTCATGTAGCGCTCGATGGCTTCTTCCACGCCGGGGCCGAACATTTGATGCAGATACGGACGCGGCACCCACCGTGGCGGAATGTAATAACCGTTCGGCGCGGTGCCAAGCTGCGGATAGAGCGGCAACGCGACTTTCGCGACATGCACGAGATAGTAAAGTGGGTTATAGCGATCTTCCGCCCACGTGCCGTTCGTGTTCATCTTCACCAAACCCTGCATACGAATTTGCCCGATGCACGCGGCCATGCAGCGTGTTTCCATCGGCTTGCCTTTGGTTTCCGGATCGGTGCCTTCGACGCGCGGGTAGCAGGCGATGCACTTTTCGGAAATGCGCGTGTTGCCGCGATACATCGTTTTCTTGTACGGGCACGCTTCAACGCATTTGCGATAGCCGCGGCATTGTTCCTGATCCAGCAACACGATGCCATCCTCCGGTCGCTTGTAAATCGCCTTGCGCGGACACGCGGCCAAACACGCCGGATAGGTGCAATGGTTGCAAATGCGCGCGAGGTAGAAGAACCACGTTTTGTGTACCGGCAGTTCCGTGCCTTCTTTGTCTAATTCATATTTTTTGCCTTTGATGCCTTTGGGATTGTCTTCGTAAATGTTCGGCGAATTCCACTCATGATCTTCCGGCAAATAGCCCAACACCCGCGCGCCCTCCGGCGTGAGTTTTTTCTTCGCGGCTTCGAAGATGGTCATGCCGTCGAATTGCGCCGTGCCGTTGGACTTGTTCCACACCTGCCCGCCGGGATTGGCTTCATCCAGAAGTTTGAGAATCTTCGCATCCCAAAACTGCGGATAGCCGCCATACGGCTTGGTCTCGACGTTGGCCCACCACATGTGCTCCTGGCCTTTGTTGAACGTCCACGTGGACTTGCAAGCCATCGTGCAGCTCTGGCAGGCAATGCAACGATTGATGTTGAACACGAAAGCGAACTGCCGTTTCGGAAACGCCGCGTCGTAGGGATAATCCATCTCGCGGCCAAGCTGCCAGTTGAAGACTCGGGGCATGGGTTTCTCCTTACATTCGTGTAACGTGAAACGTGTAACGTGCCTGTGAAGCGAAAGGTGTGGAGAGCAAAGCGCCATCTTTTGCCACGGCTTGCTTCAAGATGAATCATTGGGTATATTTGCTATTGCTTTTCAGGTTGAAATTTTTTATTTTGCAGTTACAACAATTTGCTCGAACATTTATCAATCAACGTGTTTGCCTCGTGGACATTGCAAAACTCGCACAAGCCTGGCAACGTTCTAGTCGAGAGGACTTTAAGGTAGCTCAGAGCCTATTTGATAAAAAGCATTACGCCTACTGTCTTTTCTTCTGCCATTTAGCTGTCGAAAAGGCGCTGAAGCGGATTTATCTCCTGCGCCAACAAAAGCTTCCGCCTTTCGTTCATAATCTTGCTCGCATTGCCGATGAATCCGGCTTGCGACTGGATAATGCGCTCAGAATGGACTTGCAAGAATTAACCACATTCAATATCAAAGCGCGTTATGAGATCGTCAAAGTGCAATTTCATCGTCACGCAACCAAGCCTTACGCACAAAAATGGCTAAAACGAACCACAGAAATTCTCGATTTGCTCAAAAAGATCAAGTAAAAAAATTAGTTTTAGAGCAAGTTAAAAATTATTTAAATCATCTGCGCGAACAAGGCCTTTCCGTGCAAAGAGCGTATATTTTTGGCTCACAAGTTGGCGGCAACACCCACAAGTGGAGCGATATTGACGTTTGTATTGTCTCAAAAGATTTTAATCGTCGCAATGATGCTCTCTCCTATCTTTGGCGCGCCTTGCGAAAGGAAGATGTCAAAGCCGGCATCGAGCCTATTGGCTTTCATCCTGATGATTTTGTTGAAAACATTCCGGTCGTGAGTGAAATTTTGCATCACGGTGTACAAATGATTTGACCGCTTCAATAACTCGTCATTCGAAAAGCATTGAAAGAAAAGCGCCTTTCGCCCTTCGTTTTTCACCCTTCGCTGTTGAGATTCTTCCGCCCCCAAATTCCCAGACATTCATCCACAATTTGCTCAACCTCCGCGCCGCCCAATTCGAGATAAGCACGATACGCGCCGGCATAATACGGCGTTTGAAAAACGCGCAACAACTTGCTCTTGTTGAATCCCATCCGCGCAAATTCTTCGGCGAACACATACGCCATGTCGCGCGTGCTCTCCGCGGTGCCGGGGATTTCAACACCCACGAGCATGTTGGGGTCGGTGGGATCGGGATCGTCGTAAGGCATAGGTTTTATCTCCTCACCTGATGATAAATCATCAGGTTAAAAAGCGGAAGACTGCTGAAGCAGTCTCATTTCGCTTGATTGCAATTAAGCATTTGATTAACTTTATGGACAAAAGTTCTACAAACGCCGTATTAAAGCTGTCATTCTGGAAGAATCTTTTTTGTACTTGGCACGATTTTCGTATTTTGCAAAAAGATTCCTACTGAATGACATTATAGTTTGTCGCAACAATTGTTATCAAATAACCAAAGCGTGACGACCATGCAAATCATCTATGATGAAGAAGGCGATATTTGGGACGTCTTTTTTAAGGACGATTCGGAAAACACTGCACACGCCGGATATGAGCTCCGCGAAGGAATCGTTCTCTTTGTCACTACAAACATGTCGCCCGTCCAATTAACGATAGTTAATTTTCATCGTTCAACGCAACTTCCGGTTATTCACTTCGATCTTTTGAAGAAACAACCGCCCCAAATTCAAGGTAACCTTTTACAGCTTCTTGCCGCGCCACCCTTGTCCTCTTTTCTGCGCGTCGATGCAACAACTTTCTATGGCCACGTCATGAGTCCGGCCATTTTGGATGTTTACGCAAAAGCTGCATAGAAACACTGGCGTATTGGAAAACCAGATCATCCAACAATCCAGTAATCCAAAAGTCCATCACTCCGATACAGAGACCAACTCCCCCGCAATATATTTCTCCATAAACTCGCTCTCATTATCCGGTGTAAAGCCCGTGGTCGCGGGGAACCAAACGCCGACGCCGCCCATGCCGCCGTCTTCGGCTTTGGTGATGCGAATCAGCGTTTCCTTCGGCACGGTGTTGAGCGCGTGATTGTCGGCCTCGCCGCCGAAGATGAAACTCATCGAGGCTTTG
>JBOHQZ010000539.1:0-4916 GCA_050732275.1 bacterium | reverse complement strand
AAAAACTTGAGCGCCACTTTGCGGCCCAGCTCCATGTCTTCGGCCAAATATACTTCGCCCATGCCGCCGGCGCCGAGCTTTTGGAGTAGTCGATAATTTTTAAACGTCGTCTCCATCACGCCCAAGCGTTTGAGCGCCGCCGCCAGCTCTTCGATCTGCTGATAGCGCCTTTTCAAATCTTTCGCCAGCGCCGTGTTGATGATATTTTGCAAGCCCGGCAGAATATCATCGTTGTAGACGGAGAGCGGTCGCGGCTCCTGGTTGACAATCGAACTCATGACGACATACTCACTCTCACCTTGAAACGGCAGATCGCGCGTCAGCAGCTCGTACAACACGACGCCCATGGAAAAAATATCCGAGCGGTTGTCAAGCTCTTCGCCGCGAACCTGTTCTGGCGACATGTAGGGCAGCGTCCCCATCATGATTCCCGACCTGGTCAGCTTGGAAACGCCTTGCACTTTGGCCAGGCCGAAATCGACGATTTTCACCCGGCCTTCGGCGTTGACCAAAATATTTGCCGGCTTCAGATCGCGGTGCACGATACCGCCATTGTGCGCTCTGGCCAGGCCGTCGCAAATTTGCAGGGCAATATCGATCACTTGCCGAACCGATAATTTCTCGCGTGTGATGCGAGCGCGCAGTGACTCGCCGGGCACGTATTCCATCGCGATAAATAAACGGTCCTCATATTCGCCGATTTCATAAATCGTGACGACGTTCGGATGATTCAAGTTCGCCGCGGCCTGCGCCTCGCGCTTGAACCGCGCCTGAAAGCTCGGATCAGCGGTGTATTTTGGTGCTAAAACCTTGAGTGCGGCTTTGCGGCGCAGGTTGAGGTCTTCGGCCAAATAAACTTCGCCCATACCACCCTGGCCAAGTAAATCGATGATTTGATAATGCGAAATTTTTGTGCCGATGGAAATCATGATCGCATTAGAATTGTTGGTGATGACGAGACAGACCGGCCGATTAATTTGCTGCGACTTTTTCTCGTCATGAGACCGCATTGACTATCGCAATCACCTGCACTGTCGCATTGTCGCTGCCGCCGCGCGCATTGGCCAGCTCGATCAACGCCCGGCAAACTGCGGTCGGGTGGTTGTGCATAACGAGGCGCTGAATCTCGTGCGCCTCAACTTTGGCGAGGCCGTCGGTGCATAGCAAAAAACACTCGCCAGGCCGCAGCGGTGAAAGGTCCGCAATAATATCGGCTCGCACGGCCGGCGCGATGCCCAACGCGCGCACCAAATACGATTTTTGCGGATGGCGCTTGGCTTCCTCTGCCGTTAAAATGCCAAAACGCTGCATCTCGGCAACTTTCGAATGGTCTTGCGTGAGCTGCTCGATCCGGGATTTGGTGATCCGATACGCCCGGCTGTCCCCCACGTGCGCGACATAAACCCGATCATCCTTAAAAGCCAAAGCTGTGCAGGTCGTGCCCATGCCATGAAACTCGGGGCCGCGGCTGCTGGCGCTTTGGTAAATCTGTGCATTGGCCGTCTCCATCGCGCGCCGGAGAGTTTGCGGGATGTCATGGCTCTGCTCAGCAAAATAAATCTGTTGCACGATATCAACGGCCATGCGGCTCGCTTCTTTGCCGCCGGCATGGCCGCCTATCCCATCGGCGACGATGAAAAGCTGGCCTTTAGGTGTTGCCATTGCCGAATCATCTATGGGAAACTTACCGTGCGCATCCTGATTGTCCGCGCGTTTCAGGCCCCGATCGGAAAGGCAGTCAAAGATGATTGTCAAGTCTTTTTCCATAATCCAGTCGTCAGTAATCAGTGGTCAGTGATGCGAAGATCGAAGATCAAGAAATGACGGAGTACCGCGCCTTCACGATCGGTCACCGCAATGTTGGCTTTCACGCCGAGACGTTCAGCTTGCTCCACTGCATGCGCGATGAGCGTTTGGACATCCTGCACTTCCAAGGCGGCGGTGTTCGTCGGCGTGGGAATCATTGGTGCCTTTGCAGAATCGCAGCCAAAGTTAATCGCTGCAAACAACAACGCCGTTACGACAAAAACAAGGATCATCAAGGCCGATTCGCAAACGCTTGCGGCGGCGAATCAAAGCACTCTTTCCTCCCGGGAAATTGGACATGATGGGTCCTCCTCCGGTTTTGATGAAGGTCGAATGGTACGGCGATGGTTTGTCTTTCAGTCACCTTGCAGACCCAACCATCGACTTCGGACTTTCGGCCTCGGACTATTTCATCAACGTGAGCTTCATCGTTTTTGAAAAACTGCCGGCGATTATTTGATAAAAATAAAGGCCGCTGCTCACTGGTCGCCCTTGATTATCGCGACCATTCCAAGTCCGTTGATGGCGTCCGGCGGGTAGCTCAACGCGATTCAACACCGTCGCCAGCTTGCGGCCAGCGAGATCGAAAATCTTGATCGTCACCACGCTCGTTTTCGGCAAGCCAAAACGAATCGCCGTCTCGGGATTTCCTGCAAAGCGGGATGTCGCTTCGCCCCAAAATGGATTCGGGAAATTCTGCTCCAAAACAAAATCAGTTGGCACGCCTTGCACACCCCCCGTTTGCTCCTCAATGAATGCTTCTTTGCCGACGATCAAGCTCAAAGCCTTTGGGTGATCCGGACCACGCGATTGATACTGATACACGGCATTTTCGCGCAGATCCTGTTTGTACTTCATCTCTTCGTCCACCACAAGAACGCTCAACGCGAGATCGATCTCTTTGAGTCCGTCAAATTGCAGTTTGACGATTTCGTCAGGAATATTGGTCTCCACGTGGAATTTCCATTTGTGATTCGTGTTGGTCGCCGAGCGGATGTCATCGCTGAAGCGGCTGAGCGCTTTTTGCCATTCGGGATGCGGAAAATACAACGACACAAAATCGCCAATTGGCGGCGGCTCCGCCAAATCGTTGTCGTCGTAGCCGTCTTCGCTTTCCGGCGCAATGCCGGCAAAATTGTAATCGTCACCTGCCTCCGCGCAGCTCGCGAGAACGCGCAGCCGCCAGCCGCTTCCGTTCGTTTTGTTCGACATAGCAGGCGCTGTAGAGGAAGAAAAATTCGGATTCACAAACAGAATATCGGAACTCAGATTCAGGTTGGCGAGGTAATAACCTTCCCAGGGTTGCATCTCAGTTACCGAGGTAAAACTACCATTGAAAGTTCGCAACGTCACCGTGCCGCCGCTTTGTAAGCGCAATTTAGCGGCAGGAATGTTGAAATTAAACGGCGCACCGATAAAATTGTGCCCCGGCTGCAGCGTGATCTGAAATTCTTGATCGGTTCGCAACGACCTGGCCGCGCCGGCTGTAATGAACTTGCCCGCATCTCGCACGATCAGAAACAAACTTTTGCCCGGTGACAAATCGCCGCCGGTGCGAATCTCAACATAAGGGTTCTTCTCATTAATATTCTGTGAGGTCCCGGGCATCAAGCCAAAGAGTCGCCATTTGGTGTCATCGTAGGGACCAAGATCATCTTCCAAAACCGTCGTGGCGATTGGGTTGTCCAACTGCAACGGCACGGAAATGAGACGATACGCCGTTGCGACGCTGCCACTCGGCTGCGCGCTCGGCTTGGTTTCACCGGTTACTTGGATTTGAATTGAAAAAATACCGGTGTTCGGCTGTTGGCTCGAAACAGTGTCAACATCCGTAGCAGTGATAGAGTATTCCACACCGCGCGAGGTCACCGCACCCCCCGGAATGGTTGCTTCGTAGTTGTTGCCGCCGGTGGGATTCATCCGTAAAGTCGTAAAAGTCGGGTCGCCGCCGCGACGATAATTCAATTGCACTTCATCTATCCCGCTGTCATCCGTCACACTCGTTGTGATTGTGATGCCTTGGCCGAAGGGACGCAGCGTCACCGGGATATGCGCAATATTCGGCGACTGGTTCATTAATGTTGTAAACGTGCCGTCTACTCCATTGTTGGTTCCAACGCTGTTGGTAGCGACCCCGCGATAGTGATATAACCTGTTGGCAGCAAGCCCCGTAACAGCAGCAGCGACCGCAACGGTGTTCGTGCCGGTGACCGGACTCGGCGTTGCAGCCACTTCGCCAAGCTCATAATCCATAGTTGTGCCATACTGAAATTTAACCATCGCGCTGGCGTTGTTCGGATTTACCGTCGCGTTGAGCGTGGCAGAGCTTCGTGTAATATTTGTCGGAGCAGTCGTGGTAACAGTCGGCGCCGCAATGGCCGCAAGCGTCGTAAAGGTCTGGTCTGTGCCGTTCGTTATTCCAACACTGTTGGTCGCGACGACACGAAAATGATACAGTGTGTTGGAGGTGAGGCCCGCCGGTGCAGCACTGACAGCAACGCCAATTCCTCCGGTTATCGAACTTGGCGTCGCCGTGATTTCGCTGCCATAGCTGATTGTCGTGCCATATTGAAATATGACCGTTGTACTCGCATTATTCGGATTCACCGTAGCGTTTAATGTCGCCGAAGTTGAACTGACACTGGTCGCAGCGTTTGTCGTAGCGGTTGGCGCAGCCACTGCCGCAAGCGTCATGAAAGTCTGATCCGTGCCGTTCGTCGTTCCGCCGGTATTGGTGGCCGCAATGCGAAAATGATACAGCGTGTTGGGTGTCAAGCCGGTCAGCGCCGCCGTAACCGGCACTATACTTGTGCCCGTCACCGGACTCGGCATTGCTGTAATCATATTCCCGTAACTCGTCGTGGTGCCGTATTCAAATTTGACCGCCGTACTGCTGTTATTCGGATTCACCGTGCCGTTGAGGGTAGCGGAAGTTGAGGCAATATTCGTCGCGTCATTGGTGGTAACCGTCGCCAAACCGGCGGTGGCCGTGAACGTTTGATCGTCGCCATTGTTCGTTCCAGCACTATTCGTGGCCACCACGCGAAAATGATATAGCGTGTTGGGCGTCAGGCCGGTGAGCCCCGCCGAGACTGACACCGCACTCGCGC
>JBOHQZ010000538.1:0-4916 GCA_050732275.1 bacterium | reverse complement strand
ATGTCGGCCTTCTCCGGCTGCTCGAAAGTATCGTACGCGCCGGCCGCCAGATCGCGGGCCTGGTTGAAATTCAAGAAGGCGTTGAAATAATCGCCCTGCTGAAAATAGGCTTTGCCTTTGTTGACTTTTTCCTCGAACTCGCTGCGGCGATTGAGCGAGGCCTGCTTGCGGGTTTCGGCCTCGATCTGGCGGAACAGTTGATTCTGCGCCTCTTCGTACATTTGCGTTTTGGTCTTGCCAAAGTGCATCGTGATGCTGACACGGTGCTGGGCACCTAAAATACCTTCTTCATCCGCATATTTGCCAAAGGCGTAATCGATTTGAAACATCTGATAGGAAACGCCGCCGCCGAAAATCGGCTGTTTGCCGTTATATCCCATGCGCAACATCGCCAGTTCCTGGTAGACGTACTCGCTGCCCAAATTATATCTCATCGCATCGCCCTGCCCCTTTTCAAAAGCCGCAAAGACATTCACCACGTCCTGGCGCGGGCCAAAACGCAGTGCTTTGGCAAGCCCGCCGCGCAGCGTGTAAGGGATGGTTTCGGTGACATTGCCGGCCCGCATGCGCAAAGGAATCACATTTTGCACGGCAAGGCCGAAAGACAGGTTTTGCAGCACGCCTTCACTAAACTCAGGACGATAGAGCACCCCGATATCTCCGGTAAAACCGCGCGCCGTATTGCCGGCAAATTGTTGGCGCCGGAATTTGACGGTGCCGCCGAGCGACATTCCATAGCGAACCTGCCGGGCATAAGACACGAGAAACGCATCTTCGCCGCTGACGAAATTGCCGGTCGGATCACCCCAAGTATCACGGGTTTCGACGTCGGGAATATCCCAGTGCAGCCAGCCGGCGCCAACGGTGCCGGCATCGAGAAAGGGATAAGCCGCGCCGATATAATGATATTTGGTGTCCGATATCATCATCAGCGGCGTGTAAAACATCGTCACGCTGCGGCGCTCGAGATAATCCAGGCCGCCCGGATTCCAATACACTGTCGAGGCATCCAAAGGCATGGCCACGACGGCGCTCCCTAAACCGAGCGCGCGCGCGCCGACGCCGAGATGAAAAATTTCCTGCGTGCCGCCTGCCGCTTCGTTATTTTGAGCCGATGCCGGCACCCCACACAGCAATCCAGCCAAGAGAAATAGAACCGGTATTTTGCGCATTCTGGGTTGCATGGTTTCACCACGGTTTATCATTTGTAATATAGGCGCAATGCCACAAATTTGGGAAAAGCCTGATGATAAATCATTAGGCCAAGAAATGCAAGCATCATAAATGATGCTAAAAATCTTCAGGCCGATTTATCGGCCTTTCGCCTCTTAGCCCCGTGCCTCGGCACGGGGCGCACGAGGTTATTTCACCACTGCCACTTTCGTGGTCGCGGTGCCGGCGCTGGTTTTGAGTATCGCAATATACACGCCATTCAACACCTGATCGCCCTTGCCGTTATAGCCGTTCCATGAGAGCGACTTGGGTCTGCCTGCCGGGTCGTTCGCTTCAAACGTACGTTCGTAAACCAATTCGCCGAGCAAATTGTAGATACGCAGTTCGATGTTCGCAGATGACGACGAAGTGTAATAAAATTTCGTTCCGCGCGTTCCGTCCTGGTTGTCTCGCAGCGGACTAAACGGATTGGGATAATTGTAGAAGGATTTCTCGAAATTCGCCGCATTGATCACGCGCTTCTGCGAAGTGACTTGCTCGGCGGTGATATTGTTGCCGCGCTCGTCGAGAAAAATGATTTCAACTTCCCCCTCCTGGCGTGAATCCTGATCAATGGCATCCACATCCGCCTCCTTCAAAAACGTCAGGCGGAAAGCCGAACCCGAGGCATTATTATCAGCAATATCCACCACCACATCGACCGAATCCGGCATACCGCCGAAGACCGTATCCGCCGGCGCGAAAGGAATCTTGAGCGAATCTGCCGCCGGAATCGTCGGCAGGATGCTCAACACCTGCGTTGGGCGATGGGTATCCACCACCCGCAAAGCTTTGATGACGCTGCTGGCATTGAGCGGCGCGTTGTTGCGGTCGCGCACGTGCAACGTGAACATGCGCAAGAGAACGTTGCTCGAGTTCAAATTGCCCTGGCTCAGCTTCAGGCGCATGAGCAACGTGGAGTTTTCACCGGCCACGACCGGGCCAGCGGACGCATGCGGCAGCATCTGCACCACTAACGTTTTCGACTCGGTTTGAATCGGAATCAAGTCTTCCACGTCTTCAATCGTCGCGGTATTTTCCGTATTCTCGTCCTTGGGATAGGGCTGCAGCATGCGCACGCGAATGTTATCGATCTGCGTCGAGGCGAGGTTCCGCGCCTTGATCTCCCAGGTGGCGACGCCGTTGATAAAATCAGTGATCTCCTGCTGCAAGACCGAGGTGGTGCTGTAATCATCGGCCGACGGAATGGTCGTATCGCGCGGCAGCGTCAATTCGAGCTGCGCCCGGCTGCCGGCGGCAAGCGCGGCCGCGCCAAGATTCGCCACTCTCGCCGTCACCGTAAAAAGCTGGTTGCGGGAGACGATGCCATCAAGCCGCGCCGAGAGCGGGCTGGAGATTTCGCCGGAAACGGAGAGACGCGCCTTCTCCACGACGCTGAAAGTAAACGAACGGCGGACCGTCGGCAGCGCCTGTGGGTTGTTATTGCCGTCATAGCCGCTCACCGTGACGACCATGGAATCGAGCCGGCTGATATCAGGCGCTTGAAACGTCCAATTCACGTCTCGCTGCTCTACCAATTCATTGAAAACCTGCTGCGTATTGTCGTTGGTGATGAAGCCGAGCGGCTCGGTGAGCCTGACCGTCACATTAGAAGCGCGGGCGCCGAGCACTTGGGCGCGCACCGTAAATTGCTGGCCGGTGCTCAACCCATTGTCGGTAGCGCCACCCGGCGCTCTAATTACGAAGCTAACGATCCGCAGCTCGCTTTGCACGCTGTCAATGCGCACGCTCAGGCGCTCGAGGGTTTCCGTTTGCGCCGCTCTGGCATTCGAATTCGTGTCCGCTGGCACGCCGGTGGGCGTATACCGGATCGTAAAAATATCGCTGGCGGCGCTGCTTGGCGCTCTAAATTTCCATTGCACCGAGCTGCCGACGTTGACGTCTTTTTCCACGGGATCGACTGTGCTAAAGCCCTGGTTCGTATCAAACTCAATCCTCAAACGCGCCGGCCCATCGACGCCGGCGTCGCCGTCATTGAACACACGCGCCGTCACCGTAAATTCCTGGCCGCGTGAAACGACGCCGTCGCGCGCGCCGGGCGGATCACTGATCTCGGTGGACAAGTTCAAGTTGGCTTTGTTCATTGTCGTCACGTCGAGGCTGTCGGTAACCGGTGGAATCGGATTGCCGTTGCCATCCTTGCCGTGAGCCGTGACCACCAAATATACGGGAATCGCATTCGCCGTCGCTGTCGCCCTCATTCTCCAAGTCACAGTCTCGCCGAAAGGTGTTGACGACAGAGTATCATATCCTGCGGGAAAGCGTATGGCAATCTTTGGCTCTCTAATGACAACGTATGACAATCGCGCCGTGAAATCGAACTCTTGCTCGGTAGAGAGCGTGCGATCTTTGGCGCCTGCCGGCGCGGTAATTTCGAGCTTGACGATGCGCAAATCGGAACGAAACACTTGCACAGTCAACGTATCGGCGTCCTTGCCCAATTGCGCCAAAGCCTGGCTATTCGAATCGACCGCAGCTTTGGTGATTTGCACGCGCAAATCCGCGGCAGCCGTTTCTGTGAGCGGCGCGCGCACCTGCCACGTGACCAATTGGCCAACGGTGAATGAACGCTCCTCAGCCCCGGTGACAATGAAATCTGGCGGGTGTAACAACCGCACCAAGCCGCTGCCATCCACCGGCGCTTGGCCTGAGTTGGTGACCAGCGCGGAAAATTCGAACAACTGGTTGGTGCTCAATGCCGGATCATTGTTTTGAATCGATGCGACGACCGAGAGCTTGGCCGGCCGTTGCACGACGACCTGCGCGGTGGAATCCAAGGGCGTCAAAATGGTGGCCGGCTGGTTGCCCTGCACTGTCAATGCTGAAACAACGCGCGCGGTAAAAATTTCCGGCGGCGTGCCGGCAACGGCACCGGTGTCGGCTTCGACTGAGAAAGAAATTTCCTGCCGGGCGCGCGCGGTGATCGCGGAAATGGTTTGCTCCGGCGTCAAAATGCGCGAGGGGCCGTCGGTTTGCAGCCGCACCACCACGTCTCTCACATTTTCAAAGCCGGTGTTTTCCACCGTGAGCTTGACGCTGAAAACCTGATCGACATTGACGAAAGCCGTGCCGTTAATCAATGGCCGCAGCACGATGGGCTCGGTTTGCACCAGGCGCACGATGGCGGTGGTTCGGACATAAACTTCTCCGGTAGCTTGCGCACTCACCGGATTATTGTTGTTACGATCACGGCCGGCGAGACTGACGATGAGCGAGGCCGCGCCGCTGCTCAAGCCGGTACTGGTCACCGTGAAACGCAACGTGTCGCTCTCGCCACCAGTCAACGTCAGGCTGCGATTCTGCGACAATACCGAGTCGGCCTCGATGCCGTAATTGTTCTGGGGGACGCCGTTGATTTCGATCCGAAGGTTGTTGCGGTCCGGCGCATTGAACGTCATGGTGGCGGCGCCGGTGTTCCTCACGACGGCATAAATAAACCAATCAACTTCCTGTGCGGCGTCAACCGTGTCGCGCGAGGCCACGACTTCTTCAATCACCAAATTCGCCGGGCGTTGGATGACCACTCTCGCGGTATCGTCCAGCGCGGTTTGCGGCGTGATGCTCGCGCCGGTGTTGTGCGCCGTCGCGCCGGTGATCAAGCCCTGAAACACTTCGCCCGGCAAATTCTCGGTGTTCGCCGCGGTGATGCTGAACGTGACAGCCTGCGTCAAACCGCCGCCGAT
>JBOHQZ010000537.1:0-4922 GCA_050732275.1 bacterium | reverse complement strand
AGCCTATTACCGGAGGGTTCGCGGTTGCATGATGGGCCAGAAAATACAGTGCGGCTAATTTTTTTCATTCCGAATCATCATCCTTCACAAACCCAATCTTCTCCAACATCGGCTGAATCTCCGGATTTGCCATGAACATCTTCCAAATCAAACTGCTGCGATAATTTTCGATCATCACCACGATGGGCGCCTGATTCAGGGCCATGTTCACGTCTTCAAACCAGTTCTGCGTGAGATTGAAACCGTCGCGGAAGCCGTAAATGCCCCAGAGCTTGCTGCCGTGCTCGTGATAGAAATGCTTGAGCGCGGCCATCGACTCTTGCGGCGTGTAGGGAAACGAAGCGAGCGCCGCCATGCAGGTGATGGTACCGCTGTCATCGCGGGGAATCGGCTTGCCACCGTTGATGCCAGCAGATAATCCCCAACAATTTTCGCCATAACCCGCGCGCTGATTCGGATTCGCCATGCAATAAGCGCGATTGATGAGCGCGAGGTTGCGGTTGTTCCTGAAGTAATTCGTGTAGCGATCTTTCTTCCCGCGCGGATCGAAACCCATAAACGAAAAATGGGTGAAGAAAAGATCGCCGCCAGTGCCCACGCCAACATCCAATTTGATACCGAAATACGTGTTGCCGTTGGTGTAATGATCGCCCTGTGTGGTGCGGCCCCAACCTTGGCGATAGCGCACGGCGAGATCGGATTGGCCGGCCCAGCCGGTGTGATACAGACTCGCGGGAACCGCATGCGTGGGCGAAGCGATGGCGAGCAGATAGACAATCATCGTTTCATTCCATCCCACCAAAGGATGGCTGATGTGCCACGCGTGGTTGGGTGACCAATGCCAATAAAGAAAATCACTCGCCGGCTCTTTGCGGTACCAATCCCACTCGACGGTTTTCCACAACGCCGTAATCGTATCGCGGATCTCGGCTTCGGCTTTTATTTTGCGAGTGAAATATTGCCGCGCGACGAGCAGGCCTTGCACGAGAAACGCGGTTTCGACGAGATCGCCGCCATCATCATATTTGCCGAAATAGGAAATCACCTTTCCGGTGCGGCCGTCCAAGAAATGTGGCCACGCGCCGTGAAAGCGGTCGGCGTTTTTGAGAAAGCGTACGATCTTCAGCATGCGCTCCACACCTTGCTCGCGGGTGATGAAGCCGCGCTCGACGGCGACAACGAGTGACATAATGCCGAAGCCCGATGATCCAACCGCAACGAGATTTTCATCACCGGGAAGAATTTCGATGGCCATGCCAGCGTTCGGATGCGCGGCTTCCCAATAATAGCGAAAGCAGGCTTCCTGTACCATCGAAAGCAACTCGTCGTCATTCATCTTGCGCGTCGTGGCGCTGGCCTCGCGCGAAAGCGGGGATTCATTGCTGTGCAAATCAAGCGCGCTGATCTTGTAGAACGCGGTTTCGCCTGGCGCGCCAATAAAATGCACGTAGCGCGTGAGGTGGCCTTTTTGCACGCCGATGGGCGCATAATTTTGGCCGTCCCAAGAGCGGTAGATTTTGTAAGAGAACGGCTCAGCGCCTTTGTTGCTTTGCCAGGTTAAATCGATGTGGCGGTCGTAGCCTTTTGCGGTGAGGCCGGTTGGTGTTGCGGGCGCTTGGCCGTCAGTGGGTGTCTCGTCGCCAATTCTTATATCGTCGATGTACAACGTGTGCGCTTTGCCGTCATCGAGACCTTGAACGAAGAAGATGCTCGCGAGACGATGGCCGTCGAACTTGAATTCATCCGTCGAGCGGAAAAGCGGAACGAAAGCCGTGATGGGTAATTTGATTTGAACCCACTGCTGCGCCGGGAATTTTTCGAAAGCGCCCATGAGCTTGATGTCAGGCGTCGTCACACCATTGACATCTTGCAGCGCGATCAGCGGGGACTCGTCGCGCGACAGTTCGCTTTCGGAGAAACATCGCAGGAATAATGTATTGCCGGAGAACTCGAACCGTCTGCCATAGCGCGTTGCCACTTTGAGCGTCATCCGCCAATCGCCACCGGTCTGCGATTTCCATTTCAAACGAAGAGAATTGGGCGGGCTGAAAAAAATCTTATCATCAACAGGAAACTTGCCGGCGCCGATCTCCAGCTCACTCGGTGCGACCGTTGTGCCTTGGCTATAGTAATACGAACGATCAGTGAGGCTGTTGTCGAAGACGACGTGATGATCGTAGCCGTATTGGCCCATTGATGATATTGGCAGAAGAGAAAAGACAACCAAACTCGCAATCGCCATTCGCTGCGACGGTCTCATCGCGCATCCTTACAAAATTTTCCAACTGACAGAAACACAGATTCGATCCAACCAGGAAAAGAATGGCCATGCTTTGTAAAAAGGGAAAAACGATTAATAGGAATAATGCGGCAAGAACCGTGTAAAACCAATCTCGCCTTTTCAACCCAGCCATAATCAAGGGTTAAAACGTCACGCCGATCGTGTAAATCGGCGCGTTATCCAACCGGCCGTAGTCGGCCCAGCCATAATCGAAACGAAATTCATAGCCTTGCAGATCGATGTGCAAACCCGCGCCCAGGGTGAGCCCGGTTTCAGCATCGTCTAAAAAAAGGTTTTGATAGCCGCCGCGCATGGCGACGATGTTGAATAATTTCCACTCTGCGCCGACGCTCATGCTCTCAGCGTTGTCGTTCGGATGGTAGGCATTCCAGGCGAGCACGAGCTGGTTGTTCCGCGAGAGGTTGAGGGGCCAGCTCAAGCCGACGCGGAAAATCACCGGCAGGGAATATTTTTGCGTCAATACTTCGCCCGGCAAGCTGCTATTGTCGCCAAAGCGGTCGTTATCCAGATCATATTGAATGCGCAAATCTCTGCCGGAATAGCCGGCCTCCAGGCCGAAATTGGAAATGCTCGCGCCGAGGCGGAGGCCGTTTTCCGAAAGGCGATACAAGGTGCCGACGCTAATTGCGAAGGTCGACAGCGAGCTGTGCCAAATGGTTTCTTGCACAAAACTCAATTGCACGCCGAGAGAGAAACGATCCGAAAATTGCCGTCCATAGCCAAGCCCCAGCGCCAGATCGGAAACGGTGTACCGCTCGCCCGTGCCGAGCGGCTGCGCCACGGTCCGCACGTCGATCTCGCCGGAGTTCAATGAAGTAACACTGACAAAAAGATTGCCAATTTCACCCAATTGCACGGACGAGGCGGCATAATTGTAATTGATGCCGGCCAGCCAGTCACTGTGGCTGAATTGGGCGCCATAGCCGCTCTGCAAACCGATCGCGGCCGGATTGTAATACCCTCCGATGATTTCATCATAAAGCGCGACGCCGGCGTTCCCCATGGCGGCGGCGCGCGCGCTCGGCTCGATCAACAAAAACTGGCCGATGGTCGTGCCGGTTTTGCTCTGGGCGCGGGCGAGATGGTTCGCGCCCAGGATGATGGCAATGGCTTGAATGAAACAAAAGCTTCTCACCGGTGTTTTCATGGCTCACCTATTATTTGCCATAAATTAAACATTTGGCTCCTAAAGGCTACGCCCGAGGGAGCTCTACGAACTTTTCAATGCGAATGCAACCACAAACCGCCTTCGCGCGCGCCTTCCGCAAAGGCTTTGACACGGCCGTGATAAACAAACCCATTGCGATCGAAAACCACTCCTTTGACGTTCATGGCCAGCGCCTTCGCCGCTATGGCTTTGCCGACCATTCTGGCGGCTTGGACGCGGTCGGCAGCACTTTTCATTTCCTCGCGCAGGTCTTTGCTGTGCGTTGAAACGGTGGTGATGGTTTTTTTGATGCTGTCATCCACAAGCTGGCCGTAAATGTGCTTGAGGCTGCGAAAGACCAGCAGGCGCGGACGCTCGGTTGTGCCGTAGAGCTTTTTCTTGACAAAGTGCCTCTTTTTGAACGGCTTTTTGTTGAACGGCTTCTTGGTAAACGGCTTCTTCTCGAAGCGGCGCCCGGGCGGCTTGCTATAGCGATTGTACTGCATACAACCTCCCAATTATTATTAAAACGGGTTCAGGTGATCCAGACAAGCCTGCGGCCGTAGGCTGTCCGGCCATTTGCTCGCTGGGGTTATTTGATGATGGCAAACTTGCCGATATGAGTACCGGCGCCGTTGCCCTCAACATGAAATATATACAAACCCGGCGCAATGTCAAGATTATCTTTTGTGCGCAAGTCCCACGCGACGTAGCCGTCGTTCGAGCCGTCGTGACGAAGCGTTTGCACCAATTCGCCGCGGACGGTGTAAATTCGAATCGTGGCGTTTGCCGGCAGCGCGCGAAATTCCATGCGCCGCTCACCGCGGCCGGAGACGGCAAAACGCTCGACCTCGAAACTCGCGGAGCCAACGTACGGATTCGGCACGACGTACGGTTCTTGCCGGGCTTCAACCAGCGCTTTTTGCTGGTCGATAAATTGGCCCGAGGTTTTGAATGAAAACACATCTGCATTTGCCAGCGGCAGCGCGACCACAAAATTGTAGACATCTCCCAGCGTTGGCGGCACGATGGGGCCACGCTGCGCTTGGCCGGTGGTGTCGATCTCTACTCGCCAGGTGATCTGCGGCGAATTGGGATTCTCGGGCCGATAGGTGACGAGGTCGATGAACTCATCGGGATAAGGCCGGCTGAGGGTGCCATTATTGTCAAGATCGCGGAAACGGAAACGCACTCGCGAGCTGCCCTGCGCCGTGGTGATGCGGAATCGCGTTGGCCGCGCCGGCAAGCCGATGGCCGGCAGCGAAGTATCCAACGGCGTGTTGCTGAAGGTGATGGTCAAATCATCCGGAAAACCCGGACGGCGATAATTGATCGGCAATAAATTCTGATAGGTGAAACGCAATTTAATGTTGGTCGCACTGGTGGGCGTGAAGCCGCTGCGTTGCGTATCCGGCGCAACGGTTCTGGGTGTGGTCACGATTGGCAACAAGCCATCTCCCACCTGGCCAATGT
>JBOHQZ010000536.1:0-4931 GCA_050732275.1 bacterium | reverse complement strand
AAGCTCGCTATCCGGATTCAGCGCAGCCTCGGCGCGCACATTGGGGTTGATGTTGCCGGTCTCCGTCAAATCGCGCGTCGCTCTAACGGCGCCAATTTCCACCAAGCCCAATGGTGTGTTGGCATCAATGAGCGACGGGTAAATATGCTTGCCGGAAACGTCAAGGCGTTCGACGCCGGCCGGAATGCGCACATCTTTGCCAATGGCAGTGATCTTGCCGTTTTCAAACAGCACGCTGACGTTTTCCATCACCGGGCCGCTCACCGGGTGGACCGTGCCGCCGACCAACGCGATGGCACGATCTTGCGGCGGCGCCGGAACCTGTCCGTAGTTTTGGGGGTAGGCGGTGGAGATGGAAATTAGCAAAATCACCATGGCAACGAAGGTTATTCGTCGAGGCGCTTGAGCTACGAGAGAAAAGTGATGAAACATTCTCTGTTCCTTTCTTGGTTAGATTCGAAAATTTTCATTGCAATTTTCATGGTCAAGGCCTAACTTTAAACAATATTCGATTCACCAAAATCCAATAACTGTCAAAGGGAGAAAGAGTGTGAAAAACAATTCGCATACTATTCACTCTCTGGATGAGCTCAAAGCCAGTCCAAAGAAAGTGCTGACAAAGTTGCAACGCTCTGGTAAACCCATACTGCTTACCGACAACGGCCAACCAGAGTTTATGATGATCGACGTGCGCAAGTTATACAAGAAAATCGGCGCACCCGGATTGCAGCGGCTGCTCGAAGAAGCCGAAGCTGACATCGCCGCGGGCCGTGTTGAAGATTTTGATCAGTTCATGAAACGTTTCCGCGATGCGCATAACTTATAGAAGGAGAAAAACCGTGGAAGCTATAACGCATAGCATTCGCTCGCTGAATGATTTGACTGCTAATCCTAAAAAAGTGATTTCACATCTGCGCCGTTCAAGAAAGCCGGTGCTTCTCACTAAAAATGGCAAGCCGCAAGTTATGTTGATTGACGTGCAAAAGCTGCCCAAGAAAAAGAACATCAGCGAGCTCGAGCGCTTGATCGAAGAAGCCGAAGCCGATGTTGCTGCCGGTCGTATTGAAGACTGCGATCAGTATATCAAGCGCTTATGCGATGCGTACAACTTATTGCATCAAGCGCAACTTCTAACTGAATTGAAGTAGCTTTACTGCAAATCTCCAATAATCCAAAACTCCATCATTCCAATTTCCCTCACGGCTTCTCGCACTCATCCTGCCCGCGTTCCTCGCTGAATGACGGCATATCCAGCGAATGTCCCGTCGGTCTTCTCATCTCACGCATTTCTCTTCCGCCCTCTTTCTTTGCCGCGAGCACTTTCTGAATCAGCATCTCGCGCTCCTTGTTAACCTCTTCGCGCATTTTGAGATCCTCGGCGCGGTCGAAATATTTCCGGCCCTCGATCCACGTCTGCTCGCAGATCGTGTAAGTCGAAAGCGGATAGCCGCTCCAGATCACGAAATCGCCGTGCTTGCCGGGTTCGAGCGAGCCGACATATTGATCGATCTTCAATTGCTTGGCGGGATTGAGCGTGACGAATTTCAGCGCTTCCTGCTCCGGCACGTTGCCGTATTTCACCGCTTTGGCGGCCTCGAGATTCATGCGCCGCGCCAGCTCGCCGCTATCGGAGTTGAATGACACCACGACGCCGGCATCGCGCATCAGCGCGCCGTTGTAAGGAATGGCGTCGTAGACTTCGAATTTGTACGCCCACCAATCGCTGAAGCATGAGCCGCCGCCGGCGTATTTCGCAATCTCGTCGGCGACTTTGTAGCCTTCGAGCACGTGCTGGAACGCACCGAGCTTGAAGCCGAAATCGCGGGCGATGCGCGTCATCATCAGAATCTCGCTTTGCACGTAAGAATGGCAGTGGATGAAACGCTTGCCCTCCAAAATTTCCACCAGCGCGTCCAATTCGAGGTCGCGGCGCGGCGGCATGATCGCCTCGCGTTGCGCCGCCGGCGTGGCTTGCTTTTTCGCTTCGTAATCGGCCCACGATTTTTTATAATCACGCGCGGCTTTGAAACGGTCGCGAATGATTTGGTCCACGCCCATGCGGGTTTGCGGATAGCGGCTGCTCGGACGCTGCGAATTGCTCTGCTTGACGTTTTCGCCGAGCGCGAATTTAATAGTCGGCGGCGTTTCTGCGAATTTCAATCCGTCCGGCCCGGCGCCCCAGCGCCATTTCATGGTTTGATTTTGTCCGCCGATCGGATTGGCCGAGCCGTGCATGGTATGCGCCACCGTCAGCCCGCCGGCAAGCTGGCGATAAATTCCAATGTCATCACTGTCGATGACATCGCTGATACGAACTTCCGAAGTGACGGCTTGCGCACCTTCATTAATAGAGCCTGCCGCCGAATGCGAGTGCGCATCGAGCAGGCCGGGCGTCACATGCTTGCCTTTGGCATCAATGATCACAGCATCTGCCGGCGCGGAAAGATTTTGCCCGACTTTGACGATCTTGCCGGCGCTGATCAACAGGTCGGCATTTTCAAGTTTGCCTTGCGGGCCGCTCGTCCAAATCGTCGCGCCGCGCACCAGCAAATTTTTTGGTTGCTCCGGAGGCGCGGTGCGGCCATAACCGCCGGCCGGGAAAACCGGTTGCCATGCGAGGGCCGAAGTTTCCGGCTTCTTCTCGCCGTCTTTTTTCGCTTCGGGTGCAAAAGGCGCCGTGCGTTTCGTCGCCCATTTGAAAGCTGCGCCATCACCTAAAACGCCGTTGCCAGCAGCCGACTCTTTTTCAACGGCGCCGGAAAGCCGCGTCACGCCGGCATAACCGAGTGAGTCGCCGGGGAAGAGCAACGCCAATCTTTTGTTCTCGACCGTCACTTTTGTGAGCTTGGCTTTCTTGCTGCCTTTGCTGATCTCGCCGCTCAGATTTTGCGGCTCGCCCTTGAGGTCGAGGCTGAACGTTTCGCTTTTGCCGCCGCCGAGATCGAGCGCAACGTCCCACTTGCCGCGCAGATCGGCATCCGGGCGCTTTTTGTTTTCATAGCGCTCGCCGGCAACCCAGGTGTCGAGAATCTGCGTTTTTTCCTCGAAGAGATCGCCGTCGGTCACGATGAGATTGGCTATTTTTCCGGCGGCAACAGTGCCAAGCTGATTTTCCATGCCGAGCAATTTCGCCGGCGTGGTCGTGAGCGCCGCGAGCGCTGCATCTTTCGAGAGACCGCGCTCAATCGCCGTGCGCAATCTTGCCGGAAAGTCTGAAACATTTTTTAGCGTGGCGGTGGTGAGCGTGAACATCACGCCGGCTTGCTGCAAGAGCTTGGGATTTTCCGGCGCGGCGTTCCAGTGTTGCAATTCTGCCAGCTCAATGTCCAACGCTTCTTCAGGAGTTTCGACTTTTGGCGCTTCGGGGAAATCGAGCGGAAGAATGACCGGCGCATTGGTGGCGCGGATGAGATCGAGACGGCGATACTCGTGGCCGCTGCCGCGCACCCAAAGTTTCAGGTTGAATTCTTTGGCGATGTTGACGGCGCGCAGAAAGCTCAATTCGTCGGAAGATTCGAAGATGAGCGGTTCGCCGCCATTTGCCGCCTTGCTGAACGCGGCCAAGCCTTCATCCTCTTCCGGTTTCGGTTGCGCCATGTTTTTGCGAAAAGCGTTCTGCGCCTGCTCATACCAACGCGCGTCGATAATCGTTTGGCGAATCAGGGCAATAGCGCCGAGCAAGGAGTTCGGATAGGAGGGGCTGTCAAAGTTGCGCGAAGTCTCGAAAGTAAAATGTTGGCCGACTTGCGATTTGATAATGCCCTTGTTAGGAGAATCATCGCTGAGCGTCACTAGCGCGCTGCTGCCGCGCAAGATGCCTCTCGTCGGCGCCGTCAGCGCTACGGTAAAGCCAAGCTCGCGCAGTTTTTTTGCGTCATCTTTATTGGGCACGAAGAGCGCCGCAGCGTTTTCTTGCGCATTCACTTGGTTGTTCCAATTGTCCGGGCCGCGGGAAGGCTCCGATCTTGGTGGCGGCGTTTGTTCCGCGCCGGCTTGGCCGGTTCCTCTTGGTCTCGCTTCCGTTTTCGGCAGGCCGATATTGGAATAAGTTTCAATCAAACCGGGATAAATGGTGAGGCCGGCCAAATCCCACACCCGCGCATCGGCAGGAGGGGAGACCATCGCGCCGGCGGCTTCAATGACGCCGTTGCGCACGACGACCGTGCCTTTTTCAATAATTTGCCCAGGCGCCACGACGATGCGCGCGTTGGTGAGCGCATGCACCTTTGGCGTGTTATCGCGCATGCCGTCGGTGGGGCTGGTTTGGGCAGAAACTAATGCCGCGCTCCAAAGCAGAATCACCAAAATACTCAGCAGTGAAGTGCGGTTTTTACGGATGGAATTGAAGTGAGCCATGAATCCTCCTCGCTGAAAAGGTTAGCTGGATTGCCAGTTGGAAGCTGTCTGGCTTTTTTAGGAGAATGGAATTAACCGAAAAATATATTCCCCCCACCAGAGTAGAAGACGTTTCGTAACAGAGGAAAAAATCATCATGAAGCAGGTCGTCTCGTTGGATTTGTGGTGGCCGGAAGCTCGAGCAGATGAAGAAATGGTTTATCGTCAATTGGCCCGCGATTTTGTGCTGTGCTTTTTTGCAGCGCCATTCCTATTGAATTGCGCTAAAATTTTTTGACGCTGCTCAGGGTTCATATCGGCCAGGAGTAATTTTAATAGGCGCTCTTTTCCACCTAAAGCAGCTATCATGTCTTCTTTGCTGAGCGCAGCAATAACTTTTTCCTTTCCCATCGCCTCGATGTACTTTCGCATCGATTTTTGTTTAATATCGTACAGAGCCATAAGTTTGTTCACCTCGTTTTCATAAAGATCAAACATGGTATCCATTATTGGTTTCTTCTCTCTCCTCCCAAAGCACAAGACAAAAACTCGCTGCCGTCGCCGCGGATTGGAGAAGACTTGCAGCTCTTCCGGAG
>JBOHQZ010000535.1:0-4949 GCA_050732275.1 bacterium | reverse complement strand
TATTCTTGATAACGCTGCCGGGCTTCGGCGGTGCGGCCGGCGGCTTCGAGGGCGCGGGCGAAGCCCAAAATAATCTTTGGTAGAATAAAAGGTCTTTGCTCTAACCGAATAGCAATATCATATTCTATAATAGCTTTTTCTGGCTCATTAAGAATTTCTCGATAGAGATTAGCCAAACCAATATGAGGTCTGGCGTCATTCCAATCAATCGTTATAGCATAATTAAGTCTTTCTGCCGCCTCTTCATATTTTTGTTTTTCTCTTAAAATTAATCCCAAACGATACTGTGCCCAAGCCATTTGTGGTTCTAGTTTTACTGCTCGGCGCAAACAAGCTTCAGCATCGTCAAAGTTTTTCATTCTATAATAAGTTGCTCCAATACCACCCCAAAACCAACCATTTTCAGGAGCCAATTCTATACATGTCTTGTATTGAGCGATTGACTCATCAAATCTATCAGCGATTTCAAACGCCCAAGCCAATACACGTCTAAGCCACACATCATTGGGTTGGTCATGTACTAAAGGTTGTAGAAAATTTATGACTCTTTCTGAAAGATACATTCCAACCAGCAGACGAGCAAAATCATTCCACGTTTGAGAATTGTTGCCATAAGCGCTGCTGAAAAGATCAGACAAATTTTTTGTTTGTGTTTTGGGTTCGATTGACAAAAGAATGAGCATATCTTTATAGAGTTTTCCGGCCCAAGTTCTAATTTCTAACTTTGGCTTCAGTTTATGGATAAACATTAAGGCTAGCTCATCAACAATTTTGTCATCAATCGCTTTTGAGAACGTTGTACACCTAGCCGCCAAATACAGGTCTGTTTTCATCACCTCCCGCACCACCTCCGTCGCATCCTCAATTAACCCGCACACAAATACCAAAACCTCCGCCCATTCCGGATCGCCAACGTGTTTTAACACATACTCGACCGGCTGGTGCAGCGCCACTTCGCGCGCAAAGAAATATTCCTGAACGGCTTGATGAAAGAAGCCGGTTTGGCCGGCGTTTTCGCGCAGCAGGCCGTGGTGGAGAAATTCGCGATTGAGTTCATCAACATTGAGATCGAGTCGAGCTTCTTTTTTATTTTGTAATTCAGTGAGCCGGGTCGACATCGCGGCGGCGGCTTCGTCGGCAGAAAGCAAAGTGCGGCTGGTGCCGAGTCGCCAGGCCAGCGCCGAGAGAATTTCTTTTTCCACACGCACGGCGCCGGCGCCTTTGACGCGGGCCCATTCGCTCAAGTAGCGATCCACGAAGCGGTCGAAGAGTTGCGCGCGGTTTTGCGGCGGGGTGTCACTGACGCGCAGCTCGTCGGCGAGCAGGGTGAGCATGAGCGGGTTGCGGCAGAGATCGCGGGTGTATTCGTCGAGGCCTTTCCACGCGGCTTGCGCTTTCTCGGCGCCGATTTCAATTTCCAAAACTTTGGAGGCATTGAAACTGCTCAGGCGCTCCAATTGAAACGCGATAAACTCGTTGCGCAATTCGTCGCGATACACGCCAGGCCGGCAGGTGACGACGAAACGATTGTGGGGAGCTTCGGTATTAACAAGATGGCGAATTTGGTACGCGACTTCGTCATACGCTTCGCCGACTTCGTTGAGGCCGTCGAACAGCAGCAAGCAACCACCGGCAACGAGACGTTTGCGCACATCGACATCGTGAACGCCGCGCACGCTCGCGGTGATGAGCCGCCACAAACCGTGTTTGGCATCGCCCGCGGATAAAGTTGGATAGGCGGAGAGATCAACAAAAATTGGCAGGTTGAAATCTTCCGGCTCATTGAGGCCGGGTTCTTTGCCCTCGCCGCGCCACACGGCATATTCTGCCGCGAGTTTTTTGAGCGAGGTGGTTTTGCCTGCGCCAGGCTCGCCAAGAATGAGCAAGCGAGGAAACATTTTGACGGCGTTGCTCACTTTCATGTTGCGGGGCCGCTCGGCATCGACTTCTTCAAGAAAGAGCGGCGGCAAGGTGAGTGTCCGTAGCCGGAGTGGTCGCGCGGTCTTATGCAATTCGGTGCGGCAGTATTCGAGGTGTTCGGCAAAGGCCGAGAGGGGAGGAGCTTCAGTGGCAGTAGCAGTTGCAGAGGCAGTAGCACTTATCGGTCGGTCATCAGGAGTAGGAACCAACTTCAACAACCAGTCGGTGATGTGCTGGCGCAGCAATGCCGCAAAATGCTCCGGATCGCGATATTGGGAATAAAGCGCGAGACGGCCGTCTTCCACCTGCTTTTTAAAAGCGAGGACTTTTTTTAGTTGGTCGCCGGGATCGGCGAGAAAATCCGGATGCACTTCGCGGAAATAGAGCATGATCTCCGGCGCGCGTTCTTTCGCAAATCGCTCGCGAGCGAGATCGAACTCTTCCAAAGTTCCCGACTCCGCCTCGCCGGTGGGTAAACCGAAACGCCGCCAGAGAATGCCGATGAACAAATCGCATTCACGCACCAAGCGGTTAATCAGCTCCTGGCTGCGACCCATTCTGGGAGTGGCGTGCGTTTCCCATCTGATCGCTTCGAGATCGTAACCATGTTTGTGCGCGAGCAGCCGCAAGTTGTCAATTTCTTCGCAGGCTTTGTCGCGCTCGAGCGACACATCGCCGGGCGAGGCGATGAAGATTTTGAGCAGGTGAACGGGTTGGCCGGGCATTGTCAGTGACCAGTTATCAGCGAGCAGTTGTCAGTTTAATTGTGATTGATGCAACTCAATGCTTATCATTCATTATCCATTTTGTTCATAACAAGAATAGCAAAGAATTCGATAAAGCTTGACGCTGATCTCCTATGCCGATCCCAGACGCTCTAAGGCCTTGAGCGCCTCTTGCGCATGCTCGCCCCAAGGATCGCGGTCAAGATACTCTTCATAGCGTTGTCGAGCTTTGTCCTTGCCGCCGGCCATTTCATAAGCCAACGCCAGCTTGAAGATGATGCGCGACAACTGCAAGGGCCGATGCTCGAGGTCGCGGGCAAGTTGATATTCCGTGATCGCCGCTTCCGGCTGATGTAGACGCTCGCAATACAAATCCGCCAGGCCAACGTGCGGCAGCGCATATTCCGGATCAAAATCTCTGGCGCGCTGCAAATACTGAAGAGCGCTATCGGCGTCGCCTTTCTCGGCCAGCGTGAGGCCGAGATAACAATGCGCCAACGGCAATTGCTCATTCAACGCCAGAGCGCGACGAAAGCAGGATTCCGCCTCGTCCAACTTTCGCATGGCTTTGTAAGTCTTGCCGGCGCCGTGCCAGAGCAAGGCGTTTTGCGGATCCAGCGCCAGGCTTTTTTGATAATGCCCGGTGGAATCTTCCCAACGGCCGGCGCGACGCAACGCCCACGCCAGTACCCCTCGCAACGGCACGTTGTCGGGTTGTTCGGATACCAATGGCAGGGTAAAGGCGATCGTCTCTTCATGCTTTCCCATATCGAGCAGCAAACGCAAAAAGTGCAACAACGCTTGCGGGCTTTGCGTGTAAGCGCGGCTGAAATACTCCAACAATTTTTGCGGTTCGGTTTTTGACGCGATGGACAAGACCGCCAGCATTTCTTGATAAAGCTTGCCGGCGCCGACATTGGCAACCAGTTTGGGCTTCATTTGCTGAATCAACGTCAAGACCAGCACGTCGACGATCCTGCCGTCGATCTTCCTGGCATACGTGGCGCATTGCACGGCCAAATATGGATTCGTTTTGATGAGATTCTGCACGATCGCGGTGGCGTCGGGAATCAAGCCGCAGACAAAGATTAAAATTTCGGACCAAGCCGGATCGTTCACGTGTTGCAGGGCCAAACCCACCGGTTGGTGAAAGACGACTTCGCGCGCGAAAAAATATTCCTGCACGGGTTGATGAAAGAAGCCGGTTTGGCCGGCGCTCTCGCGCAACAAACCGTGCGCGAGAAATTCGCGATTGATGGTCGCGACGTTGATCTCGAGCGGCGCGCGTTTCCGATTTTGCAGATCGACAAGACGATTGGACATCGCCTCCGTGGCTTCATCCACCGAAAGCAGCGTGCGTTCGGCGCCAAGCTGCCACGCCAGGGCCGAGAGAATTTCCTTTTCCACCCACACCGAGCCGGCGCCTTTCACCCGCGCCCATTCGCTTAAATAACGGTCGACGAACCGATCCAACAGTTGCGCGCGGTTTTCCGGCGGCTTGGCGCTATGGCGCAACTCGTCGGCGAGCAGCGTGAGCATCAGCGGGTTGCGGCAGAGATCGCGCGTGTATTCGTCGAGCGCCTTCCACGCGGCTTGCGCTTTCTCCGGGCCGATCTCATTTTCAAAAACCTTGAAGGCGTTAAAGCTTGTCAGTCGCTGCAACTCGAACGTGACGAACTCGCGGCACAGCTCGTTGCGATAAACGCCGGGCCGGCACGTCACGACGAAATGATTGTGCGGAATTTCACTGCTCGCCAAATGGCAGAGGTTTTGCACGACCTCGTCGTAAGCGTCGCCGGTTTCATTCAAGCCATCCAACAGCAGCAAGCAGCCGCCGGCGTTCAAACGCTTGCGCACGTCATCGTCGCGAACACCGCGCACGCTGCCGGTGATAAGCCGCCACAGCGCTTGTTGCGGGTTGGCGGCAGCAACGGCTGCATAAGCCGAAAGATCGACGAAGATGGGCAGGTTGAAATGCTCCGGCATGAAAACGCCGGGCAGATTGGTGTGGCCGCGCCAGTCCGAGTAAGCTGCGGCGAGCTTTTTGAGCGACGTGGTTTTGCCGGCGCCAGGCTCGCCGAGAATGAGCACGCGCGGAAACGCTTTGACGGTGTCGCTGACTTTCAGGTTGCAGCGCTTGTCTTCGTCAGTACATTCGACAAAAAGCGGCGGCAGGGTGAGGGTGCGCAATTGCAGCGGTCGCGCCGTTTTTTGCAATTCGGTGCGGCAGTATTCGAGATGCTCGGCAAAGGCTGAGAGGGGAGGAACTTCAGTAGCAGTAGCAGTAGCAGTAGCAGTAGCAGT
>JBOHQZ010000534.1:0-4958 GCA_050732275.1 bacterium | reverse complement strand
GCATGACGCTATCAGAACGGTAATTAATGTAACGGCAACGACAGTTTTCCGCGACATGGCAAATTATCTTTGCTTTGAGTTTGAAAATCAATTTTGTTGCAGCGCGAGCGTTGAATTCCGGCGTATGATTTTAGCTGCCGCCCAAGACAAAGCGCCTAAAATCAGCCCGCTCGCCACAGCGATGATCGGCGCCAGCATGAGCACAAAAAAGCGCGGATCCAGACCGCCGGGTATTTGCGCCATTTGTTTGGCGCTCTCCGGGTTATTGGCGAGATAGATTGGAAAAAAGATGACTTGTACGAATGATGCAACAAGCCCGCCAATGATCCCAACCAGCAAGCCATGCAAGAAATGCTTCGAGGACATTCTCATCGCAATGGCAACCGCGCTGAATATGCCGATAATCAACCACAGAAATCCCTCTATTCCAGCGGTGATCCCGAATACCGCCGCGATTCCCATCGCTAATCCGAAACCCGAAAGGGTGGCGATCAATTTCCAGTTCATGCGATCTTTCCCTCTAAATTATTTTACGCTTTCACAAAGGCATTGAAATTCGCTCTATCTTTGTGTCTCGAAGCGCTATTGCATTTGTTTTATGTTTGCTCATTCCGCTACGAATCAACGCCGCCAATTGCTCACTGGTGGCGTGGCCGATCAACCTTTGCCCTCCCACCTCGACGACCGGCACCGCCCGAATGCCTTTGGCGATCAACAAGTCCGGCCGCAGCGTGACATCCACCTCTTCGAGATCGAACGCCATCTGCTCTTGCAGGGCCAGCAACCGGCGTTTGACAACCGGACAGAAAGGGCATCCCTGCGCGGTGTAGTGAACAACTTTGACTGCCGCACGATCCAATTTAACCGCCGGCCGGTCATTGATGCTGCCGTAGCCAATGTAACGCGAGATAGCGGGAAAAACGCGAATGTACGCCCACCAACCGAGCGGAACCAGCGCCAACCAGGCCAGTGCAGCGACATAATCTTTTTGGAAGACCCAAAAGATCACGCCACCGATATAGGTCGCCCAATTCAAAAAGAGCATTAACACGGGGCACTGCTGTTTCAACAACCTCATGATTTCCTCCTGTGATAGTTTCACGATGCCGGCGTTTCAAAATATGATTAATGTTACGAGAAATTTAATCACAATGGCGTCGTATCACAACCACTTTGTGTCAACCGGAGAGTTTTTAGGGATGGACGGGAATAAAATTGACACGAAGAATCGGGCAACAAAGAAAGGGGGATTCGTTTGCAGACTGGCAGTCTGCGTTACGTTGTCGTGTTGAGGATAATATCAAGCTTGGCGCGGTAACGCCGGCTCGATGCCAGTTGGGTGCCGTCTCGCAGAATGATCTGATATTCGCCCTTTGACAAAGGCTTCAATTCTTTGATGCGCTCCACGTGTATGATGGCGGAGCGGCGAATGCGGAGGAATTTTTCGGCGTCGAGCATGGCTTCGATGGCGTCCATCGTCTGGCGCAGCAGGTGCGACTGCGGCCCGACGTGCAGTTGCACGTAATTTCCTGCTGCTGCAATCCAGTCGATCTCATCGACGTTCACAAAAAAGATGCGTCCGGCGGATTTGACCACGAAGCGTTTGGGGCGCTTCGGCTGATCATTGCCAAAATGATCGAGTACGGCCGCCAAGCGTTCTTGGAGATTCTGAGCGTTTTGCTGCTGAAAGTGCTTTCTCGCGCGTTGCAGGGTTTTCTGAAACCGCTCCTCGTCAAAAGGCTTGAGCAAGTAATCCATCGCGTTGATTTCAAAAGCCTGCAAAGCATACTGGTCGTAAGCGGTGACAAAAACCACGGCGGGCATCTGCGCGACACCGATCTGCTCGATCACCTCGAGTCCATTCATTTTCGGCATTTGCACGTCGAGAAAAACCAAGTCGGGCGCTTGTACGCGAATGGCTTGAACGGCTTCGCGCCCATTGCGGCACTCGCCGATAATTTCGACATTGCCTTCGGCAGAGAGCAAAGTGCGCAGCCCCTCGCGGGCGATAGGCTCGTCGTCAACGATGAGAACGCGGATTTTTTCCATTGCTCGTATTGCTCGTAGTTACGCCTTTAGGCGTCAAATTGTTGAATTTGTATAATGTTTGAATAATAACGCAAAAATTTATTTAATTTGAAACATTTTATGCCTGAAGGCAACACTACGAATTAACTTTCTCGTGGAATGGAATGGTGATCGAAACTTCCAGCCCGCCGCCATTGGCCGTGTTGAGAGTCATTTGCTGCGCCGAGCCATAAAGCTGCTCGAGCCGCGCCCGTGTGTTTTTCAATCCGATTCCCGGCTTGAGATTGGCCTGCTCTTCTTCCGATATTCCCGGCCCGTTGTCGCGCACCTGCAAAAGCAGCGCCCCATTCTCGCGCCGCGCGAGCAGCTCGATGCAGCCTTCCGTCTCATTTTTCGCGACGCCGTGCCGAAGGGCGTTCTCTACAATGGGCTGCAAGAGCAAATTCGGCACGCCGGCATCGAGCGTTTCCGGATCGATGTTCATTTTTACCGCCAAGCGGTCTTGAAAGCGGATTTGCTCGATTTCCAAATATTGCCGCAAGAAATCCAGCTCCTGCTTCAGCGTGACTTCCTGCGCGCCGGCGTTGTCCAACGCGAGCCGGAGCAAATCACTCAACCGCGCAATCATTCGGTTCGCCGCTTTCGCATCCGTCAAATTGAGCATGGCGATGGTGTGCAGCGTGTTGAAAAGAAAATGCGGATGCAATTGCATCTTCAGCGCTTGCAACTGCGCCTGCGCCAACTGTGCTTGCAATTGCGAGGCCTTCATTTCCCCCTCGCGAAATTTGCGATAAAAATTCACCGCGTGGCTGACACCGATGACGGTGCCGTAAGTGATCAAATTGAAGTACAACATCATGATCATCAAAGAGGTGTCGAGCAGCTTGTTTGAAGAGGCGTCCGAATACAGCGCCAAAATCAGCACGACGTCGAGGCCGAGCTTCAAATACGTCAGCGCGACGCCGATGGCGAGATAAATCAGCACGCCTCGCATCCAGCGCTGCCGCTCGATAGGGTAACGCCGCACCAGCCAGAAAATGCCATAGCTGAGCAACGCCCAGCTATAACATTGCGTCAACCCGACGCTGAACGCTTGCTTCCATGTGATCGGGCTGCCGGTGTAAGCGTAGATGAGATAAATCAGTCCGGAGAAAAGAAATCCGAGAATAACGATGCCGCAGCCGAAGAGCAGGCTTTGGTACAGTTTTTCGCGGCTCCAACACGCGCGCATGAAACGCGGGAGGGGGAGTGATTTAACGTTCATTGCACTAAAATCTGGTTTGCTGGCGATGGGGTGATTAAGAAGTCTAATATCGTTCTGCACCTCAATTTAGCAATGCAAGAAAACATTTGCAAGATATATTTCTCGTCGGGGATATTATGCTACAAGTGAAATCTTTGCAAAAAAAAAGCAAAGAAATCTGGCGCAAGGAAATAGAACTATCGCGGAAAGGAATTCATGAAAATCTTTTCCGTGATCCCGCCAGGCGGGACCTTCCGTGA
Organism: bacterium; assembly: GCA_050732275.1. Classification (GTDB taxonomy): domain Bacteria; phylum Zhuqueibacterota; class Zhuqueibacteria; order Zhuqueibacterales; family Zhuqueibacteraceae; genus Zhuqueibacter. The sequence continues at coordinate 1,427 of JBOHQZ010000534.1, read as the reverse complement.
GCGATCTTTTTGGTTGCAGCTCGTTGGTAATTTTGACAGATCATTTTGTATAAAACTCAATCATCCGCATAATCGCCGCAGTATTCACCGGCCCAAAATCGCGCGTGCCGGAAATCATGATCGAGCGCAAGGTCGGGCGATACAGCCCTTTAGCGAGATAGCCGGCGCCCTCAAACGCGCCGACTTTGTTCCAATACTGCTGTTTGGCGAAAAACTCGTCGAGCGGCTTGCGGTAATTCTCTCGCGCGCTCTGTCTCCCCGCTTCGGTTTTCGCTGCTTGTATCGCCTTGCCGCGCTCTTCTTCCAATTTGAAATAACCGGCTTGATCCCACGGCGTCGGAATCGGCGTGTCTTTCTCGACGAACTGCTGCCATTTCACCTGCGGCGGATCGAACAGGCGCGTGATGTTCGGCTCCCACGGTTCCACGCCGGCAGGATAAGCCTCCGAGTAAGCCACATCGCTGGTGAAGTATTCGTCCGCCAATTGCGCGAACGCATGGCCAAATTCGTGAACGAGCACGTAAGCGCTCTGCTCGTTATCGACGGTGGTGCAGGCATAAAACCGGAAAATGCCACCGCCGCCGTACTTCGTCGAATTGACCAGAATGATGATGTAATCAAACGGCACGCTCGCCGCCGCGTCCTGAATCGCGCGATTCTCCAACGACATCATGTAGCGGTCGGTGTCGAAGGTATTGAAAGACATGCCGAACGGCGTGTTGCGCCATTCACCGCCACGGGGATTATCCGGACCTTCGTCCGCCGAAGCCACGAACACGGTCGAAACATTGAAGTTTTGCTTGTTCTCTTTAAACGGTGAATGATCGAAAAAGATATCCATGAGGCGCTTCGCATCGCCCGCGAATTTTTGCTTTTGCGCGGCGGTGTAGCCTTCGGCGAGCACGGCGATGTCCACTTTATTCACTGGCGCGCCGTTTTTGAGCAATGGAAAAATTTCCACCGGCATCGCACGCTTCTCGCGGCTGGCAAAACGCGAAGCCGGATCGATCACCGCCGCAAACAACTGCTGCGAGAAATAATTTTGCTTGTCGCGCCGGAAAATCTCGACGAGCACCGGTTTCTTCGGCAACGGCATCCGCGTGGTTTCGTGCATGATTTTGAACACGCCACGTTTGGCCTCATCAGTTGTCTGCCATTCATTAAACAGCGTCGCATAACCGCGCGAGAAAATCATTTGATTGGTCGCCGCATCGCTCACCCGCAGCAAATAGTTGCCGAGGTTCAAATCATCGATCAGATGCGTTCGGCTCTCGGCCCATTCGCCGCCGGCATAAACTTGGTCAATAGCAATTCGCTCTTCGGCGGCCGTGCCGCTGTGGAAATAGTCGAGGCGTAACGTTTGGTTGGTGAAGAAAGTATCGAATGAATCGTTGGTTTGAGCTGTTGCAATTTGGACGATTGCAACG
>JBOHQZ010000533.1:0-4983 GCA_050732275.1 bacterium | reverse complement strand
AAACCATTTTTTCATCCTTTGCGTTGTTTCTATCCGTTGGGAATTGTTCCGTTGTTTCTTGTTTGTAGCCGTTCTTTTTAATATCGCTGCATCCGTTGCCCAGGAAAGCAAGCTCATCCGCCAAACCCAGGAAGCCGCCGACCGCAAAAGCCGGGGCTGTCTGAAGTGCCACACCGGCGTCGAGAACATGCACAAATCGCCGGCGGTGAAGCTCGGCTGCACGGATTGTCACGGCGGCAATGCCGAAGCGAAAACGATGGGCAAGGCCCACATCCTGCCTCGGTACGAAGAGCGGTGGCCGACCGCGGCGAATCCGGAACGCACCTTTACATTGCTGAACGACGAGAAGCCGGAATTTATCCGCTTCGTCAATCCCGGTGATCTGCGCGTGGCCGATCAAGCTTGCGGGCAATGCCATGCCAAAGAAGTTTTGAATGTGAAGAAGAGCATGATGACCACCTCGGCGTTGCTGTGGGGCGGCGCCGCTTATAACAACGGCATCATCTCGGCGAAAAATTATATTTTAGGCGAGAGTTACAGCCGTGACGGCGAGCCGCAAAAAATCAACACGGTGCCGCCGCCGACTTTGGCCGATTTGGCAAAAGGAGTATTGCCATTTCTTATGCCATTGCCCCGTTGGGAGATCGCGCAGCCCGGCGATTATTTCCGCAGCTTTGAACGCGGCGGCAGGGTTCCACGCATCAATCCTTCGGAGATCGGCATTCCGAATATTTTGGACGAGCCGGGCAAGCCGGACAACAAACTGAGCGACCGCGGCTTGGGCACGCAACTGTTGATCAGCTCGCCGGTGTTGAATATTCAAAAAACGCGCTTGAATGATCCCAATCTCTCGTTCATGGGCACCAACGATCATTCCGGCGATTATCGCTCCAGCGGCTGCTCTTCGTGCCACGTGGTGTATGCGAACGACCGCTCGCCGGTGCATTCCGGGCCGTATGCGAAATTCGGCAATCGCGGCTTTGCGCAAACCGCGGATATGAGCATTCCGAAAAGAGAGTCCGGCCACCCGCTCGTGCACCAATTCACCAAAGCCATTCCTTCAAGCCAGTGCATGGTTTGTCACATGCACCAGCCGAACGGTTTCACCAACACGTTTTTCGGCTATCAAATGTGGGACTACGAAACCGACGGCAAGCTGATGTATCCGGCAAAGCAGAAGTATCCCACCACCGAAGAGGCATTTGCCATCCTGGATGCCAACCCGGAGGAGGCGGTGCTGCGCGGCAATTGGAGCGATCCGAATTTTCTCCGCACCGTGACGAAGCTCAACCCCAAGCTCAAGAACACGCAGTTCGCGGACTATCACGGTCACGGCTGGATTTTCCGCGCCGTGTTCAAGAAGGATCGCAAAGGCAATTTGTTGGATAAGGACGACAAGATCATTCCGCCCAATTCGCAGCACAAATTTCACGGCGTGACGCCGCTGGAAGATTCTGATAATGAAATTTGCAATGAGCAATGCCGGAGCGCGCAAAAAGCGGTGCACTTGAAAGACATTCACGCGGAAAAGGGTATGCACTGTATCGACTGCCATTTCGAGCAGGACAATCACGGCGACGGCAAGCTCTACGGCGAGTTTCACAACGCGATTGAAATTCAGTGCGTCGATTGCCACGGCTCGGTGACGCAGCGGGCGATGCTCACGACTTCCGGGCTGGCGGCGCCCGAAGGCGGCACGCCGCTGCTGGAACGTTTCACGCCAGGCGGCGAGCGGCAATTCACCAAGCGCGGCGACCGCATTTTCCAGCGCTCGATGCTGCACGACACCTTGCAATGGGAAATTCCGCAAGTCGTCGATATTGTCGATCCGAACTCGAAGCACTTCAACCCCAAAGCGCGCACGGCCAAGCTGATGGCGAAAGGCGGAGCGACATGGTCGCCGGGGATGGACAAGTCAATGCTCGCACATTCCACCGATAAAATGGAATGCTACACCTGCCATACCTCGTGGATCACGAACTGCTTCGGCTGCCATTTGCCGCAGCAGGCAAATTGGCGGAAGGAGATGAATCACTACGAAGGCAAGGCTTCACGCAACTGGACGACGTACAATCCGCAAGTGATTCGCGACGACGGATTCATGCTCGCGATCAACGCCATGACGAAAGGCAGCAAGGTGGCGCCGGCACGCTCGTCGAGCGCGTTGCTGCTCAGCTCGCGCAACGCCAATCGCGAGCAGATTTATAATCAGCAACCGCCCATCTCTTCGCCGGGTTACAGCAGCCAGGCTTTCAATCCGCATTTTCCGCACACCGTGCGCAAGACGGAAACGCGCACTTGTACCGATTGCCACCTTTCCGAGAAGAACGACAACAACGCGTGGATAGCGCAAGTGCTGCTGCAAGGAACCAATTTCGTCAACTTCATGGGAAAATTCGCATACGTTGCCGCCGGCAAAGAAGGCTTCGAGGCGGTGGAGGTGACGGAAAATGACGAGCCGCAAGCGGTGATCGGCAGTTACTTGCACAAGCTGGCTTATCCGGATTATTATAAAAATCATCTGCTCAAGGGCCGGAATTTGACAACGGCTCATCATCACGGCGGCACAGATATTCAGAGTTTGCAGTTGCGCGGCGAGTATCTGTACACAGCGAATGGCGCGGATGGATTTCGCGTTTACGACGTGGCGAATATCGACAACAAGGGCTTTTCCGAGCGCGTAGTCTCGGCGCCGGTTTCGCCGTGGGGACAGAATACGCAGGTGAAAACGAAATATGCGACCGCGGTGGCGCTGCCCACCAACATGCCGGTCGATACCAAGCGCACGCATCGCCCGGAGAATCAGGAGCAGTGGCCGATTCATCCGCTGTACAGCTACGCGTACATCACGGACAAATTCGAAGGCCTAATTCTCGTGGATGTGATGACGCTGGTGGACAACGATCCGCGCAACAACTTTTTGAAGCGCGCGCTGACGTTCAATCCCAAAGGCGTTTTGAACGGCGCGACCAATTTGACCATTGCCGGAAATTACGCCTATATCTGTTGCGACGCCGGCTTGGTGGTGGTCAGCCTCGCCGATCCGTTGAAGCCAAAGATCGTCGGCAGTGTTGGCGCACCCAAGCTCAAAAAGCCCAAGGCGGTGGCCATTCAGTTCCGCTATGCGTTCGTGTGTGATGCGGAAGGCGTGAAGGCCGTTGATATCACGTTTCCTGAAAAGCCGAGGTTCATCGATAACAACGTTGTTCCGTTGAAGACGGCGCACGATATTTATGTCGCCCGGACTTATGCTTATGTCGCCGGCGGCGCGCAAGGCTTGGTCATCATCGACGCGGAAAATCCCGAGGCGCTGAAAGTGGATCAAGCTTACACGGCGAAAGGCCGGATCAATGACGCGCACGGCGTCAAAGTCGCGGCGACCAACGCCAGCGTGTTCGCGTATTTGGCCGATGGCCGCAACGGCTTGCGCGTGATTCAGTTGACCTCGCCGGAAAATCCCTTTTATCTCGGCTTCAGCCCCAAACCGACGCCCCGGCTGATTGCAACGTACCAAACCCACGGTGAGGCATTGGCCGTTTCCAAAGGGATGGATCGCGATCGCGCCGTGGACGAGAGCGGCAACCAGGTGAGCGTCTTCGGGCGCCTCGGCTCGCGGCCATTTACGCTCGAAGAGATGCATCGAATGTATTTGCGCGACGGCAAAATTTGGAAGGTTTCCGACAATTCGGCAAAAGGTGACCTTTCGGCAAAGTAAATTTTGCAACGAAAAGAGAACTGCAACGAAAAATTTTTCCAACGGATGAAAAAGCGACCAACGGATAAAAGAATTTAAATCCGTTGGTCGCTTTTGATCCGTTGGGCATTGATTAAGGAACTTTTATTCGATTTATGCTCAGAGATAAAACTTTTGCCAGCACTAGTGGTTTTTTTTTGATTGTGTTTCTGTTCGGCGTGCCAACGTTCAGCCTCGCCCAATACCAAACCCTCGGCCCGGGAAGCTGCGGCTTGGGCCAGAACAATTGCCACACAAGCGAAAACGAGTGGTGGAAAGACGATGCGCATCACGCGACGGTCGATGCGTTTTATGATGATCCCACGGCTTATGAAAAAATCGCGCGGCTCGCCGGCGTCGACACTGGCAGTATGTTGAAAGGCAATCAGCAGTGTATGTCGTGCCACGGCACGGTGATCTCCGGCAAAGAAGCGCGTGAGGCAGAAGATGGCGTGAGCTGCGAGAGCTGCCATGGCCCGGGCAGCGCCTACAAAGATCCGCATTCCGAGGGCGATCCCAAGCTCGGTGTCAATCGTCCGGGACGCCTCAAGGCTTTGCAATTGGGAATGGTCGAGCTGAAGAATTTGGACAACCGCGCCAACACCTGCGTGCGCTGCCATTATATCACCGACCAGAAACTTTTGGCTGCCGGCCATCCGAACGGCGCGAATTTCAATTATATCTCCGGCCTCAAAAAAGTGGCAAAGCATTGGAAACGCCAACCGGGATCGGAAGAATTGACAAAAGCGCCATTCGAGAAGGCAATGAATGCCAAAGGCCCGGTGGCGCAAATGGTGAGCGTTGCGCCGGCAGCGGCGCCTGCGCCTCCAGCAAAAACTGAGGCTGCGCCGGCTGTAGCGAATGTTGAGACGCCAACCCAGCCGGCAAAGCCCGTTGTCGAAGCGCCGCCTCCCAGACAGAGGGAACCGGTGACGCCTCCACCGGCCACCACGCCCAGGCGAGTTGCTGCGCCGCCGCCACCGATGCCGACGGCTGTAAGTACGCCGGCGGATAGCGTAGCGCCTCCCGCGCCTCTCGATCTGCCGCCGTTTCCGAGTGTCAGCGACACCGCGTCGGTGCAGGAGATTTTGCTGATTCTGAAAAAGCGGTTGGAGTTGTTGTACCAAAAGACGGGAGGAAATTCTTCCAATTCACCTTAAGCCGGACGAGCCGAAGCCAAACAAAAAATGTCCAACGGATAAAGGCAGCCAACGGATTTTGAATTGCTTATCCGTTGGCAGCTTTTATCC
>JBOHQZ010000532.1:0-4984 GCA_050732275.1 bacterium | reverse complement strand
CAGTTTTGTTAAGCAACAAACCATAAAGAACATATTGTCCAATCGCCTGTTCCAAATCGGCGATAGCTGACTCGCGTCGAAATTCTTTCACTTCAATAGCAATCCGTCTATCCTCGCGTTGAGCACCTAGTATTCGTCCTTCAACTTGATCGTGGGCTGATGCGTCGATAGCTCCAAAATCTACATATAGAAAACGCTTGCCATATCTAATAATATATGGATCGTCGGTGATTTCCCAACCACTTTTGACAAGCGCCTGTTTCACGACGTCGTGCAGGATATCTCTTTTCGGCATTGGCTTCTCTCAGTGTGGTTGGTTTTGGCAGCAAGATAACATCTAAATATAAAACATTTCGGCGTGCGATGCAATACGATTTATTTGCGAAGCTTCAAAAAAGAGCACACGCATACAAAAAAGCTACATTTCTCCCATCTTCCTCAACACCTCCCACTGCTTCTCCGTCACCGGCATCACGGAGAGCCGCGGAATGCGCACGAGATCGAAGCTCGCCAAGCTTTTTTGCTTTTTGATCTCGGCAAGTGTTACATGGCGCGACAGGCGTTTTTTCGGTTTGAGATCGAAGACGACGAGCTTGGGGTCGTTTTGCTTCGGGTCGGGATAAGGATCGCTCGTCACCGTCGCGAGGCCGATGACGGCTTTCTCATCGCCGGAGTGATAAATCAGGGCGAAGTCGCCTTTTTTCATCGCGCGGATGTTTTTCAGCGCGGCATTGCTGCTGACGCCGTCCCACACCGCGTTGCCGTCGCGTTCGAGGTCGGCAAAGCTGTAGGTGGAAGGCTCGGTTTTGAGTAGCCAGAGGTTGGGCATATTCTTTCTGAAAGGCAAAATTCAAACAGCAAGGAGCAAAAGGCAAAACAAAATCATCTTGCAGTTTTCTTTTTGCCTTTTGCGGTTTGTTTACCAGAGCCCCGTCCGCCGCCGTGTTCTCCGCTTCGGCGTCGGGCCCAACAGGCCGAACAAGCCGCGCACGACTTCCCGGCCGATTTGGCGGCCGAGCGGGGAATTGATCACACCGGCTACTTTGTCCAACATGCCTTCTTCTTGCGGCGCAGATTTGGATTTCGCCACCGGCTCGTCATCCGGCATATCGACCATCTTTTTGGCCAATAGCTCACGCGCACTTTCGCGGTCGATTGGCGTGCTGTATTTTTCATACAACGGCGAGCTACGAATAATTTTATCCATCATCTCCGGCGTGGCCGGGCCCATGAAAGATTGCGGCGGCCGCAAGACGGTGGCGACCGGCGAAGTGGGCACACCACGCGGATTCAGCACGGTGATCAGCGCTTCGCCGATGCCGAGCGAGGTGAGTGTTTCTTCGAGATCGTAAAACTTAGTCATCGGAAATGTGGCGACCGTCGCTTTCAACGCTTTCGCATCATTCGGCGTGAAAGCGCGCAAGGCATGCTGGACGCGATGGCCAAGCTGCGCCAGAACTTCCTCATCGACATCCTTCGGCGTTTGGGTGACGAAATAAACGCCAACGCCTTTGGAGCGAATGAGACGCACGACTTGCTGAAGCTGATCCAGGAAAGCTTTGCTGGCGTCGTCAAAAAGAAAATGCGCTTCGTCGAAGAAGAAGGCGAGAATCGGCTTGTCGACATCCCCGCGCTCCGGCAGGTCGCGATACAGCGCCGCGAGCAGCCACATCATGAACGTGCTGAACAACATCGGGCGATCTTGCAAATCGGCAATCTCCAAAATGCTGATGACGCCGCGGCCATCCGGCGCCGTGCGCAGCAAATCGTCCGGATCAAATTCCGGCTCGCCGAAAAATTTGTCCCCGCCTTGCGCTTCCAACTCGACCATTTTGCGCAACAGCACGCCGACGGAGGTTGAGGAAAGTCCACCATATGCTTTCAACTCCGCGGCGCCGTCGCCGGTCAAATAGGTGAGCACGGCGCGCAGATCGCTGAAATCCAATAGCGGCAGTTGGCGGTCGTCGCAGAATTTGAACACCATCGTTAGTGAGCTTTGTTGCGTTTCATTCAAACCGAGCACTTTGGAGAGCAAAATGGGCCCGAACGAGCTGACGGTCGCGCGCAAGGGAATGCCATTTTTGCCGCTGAGACTGAGATATTCCACTGGAAATTCACGTCCCTGAAAGTTGATGCCGAGCTTGCTGCAGCGATCTTGCAGTTTGGGATTCATCGCGCCGGGCTGTGCCAATCCGCTGAGATCACCTTTAATGTCGGCGAGAAAAACCGGTACGCCGTTGAGCGAAAGTTGCTCGGCCATTCCTTGCAAAGTTCGGGTTTTGCCTGTCCCGGTAGCGCCGGCAACCAAGCCGTGGCGATTGCCCAAAGCCAGCGGCATGCGCACGTTGACTTCCGCCAGCGTCTGCGGCTGGCCGGCTTCGGGTGGGTAGGCGGCGCGGCCCAATTCCAAAGACGGCTCGCTCCAGCCGTATTGGTTGGCCATGAATGAAGCAAAGGTGGAATCCATGTCAAGCTCTCCATTTTTATTGTCGAATGAAATGACTAGCTGAAGATAATGATTGCGGTGTTGAATATTGTAGATGAATTTTATCAGAAAGTCAAGCGCGAAATTTTCATTTACAAGGTTAGTAAGCGGATTGAGCGGATCAAGCGGATAAAAAAGAAAAGGCCGCCGTTCAAGAATTTGAACGGCGGCCTAAAGAGTTTTGACTTTCAAGTTCGGTAATGTTCTTCAGCTTGAACTTATCCCCCAGCCCTCCTACTCTTGGGAAGAGAAGGAGGAAAAGCACGTTTGAAGTTTTGAAAGTCCCCTTCTCTTTTTAAGAGAAGGGGATTTAGGGGATGAGTTCGAATTTGCCCATTACCGATTTTGATCGCCAAACTTCATTAGAATTATTCCAAAAAACTATCATGATCACGAAAATTTTGAAAGGCAGAATAATAGTTCGGCAGAATGATTTAAAAATTATTCTGCCAAATAATCATTCTGCCTTTTGGCTACAGCGAATGCCGGATTATACTCTTCCTGCCTAGCTTCATCGTCGCATTTCCAATTTTAAAACGAATAACTCACTCCCACCCGCACGTTCCGCGGATTCCCCGGGGTGAAGTGCAGCTCGGAAACCGGATCGGTTTCGCCGCGCAGGCGGGATTCGGTGTCGAACTGCGCCTCGTTCCAATTGGTATCCATCAGATTCTCCGCCACTAAGCCAATACGATAATTGCCCAAGCGATATGTTGCAGAAAGATCGAGCACGGTGTAGCCGAGCGCGGTCACGCTGTTGCTTTCGTTAGCCGGGCGGTCGCCGATGTGGCGATAACGCAACCCGCCTTCGTATTTAGCATGGCGAATGGTCAGGCCGCCGGTAGAAACGAGGCGCGGCGCGAGCGGGATTTCGTCGGCGTCTTTCGGCTCGTCGCGCAGCTTGCCGGTCGACACGGTGAGATCGATATCACCGTACAGCCACGAGAAAATTTTAAGTCGCGTCTCGAAATCCAAACCGTAACGCCGGGTGCGGCCGCTCAGCTCGGTAGCGCCTTCATCGCCGATATAAACGAACTCGCGTTCGAGATCGAGCCACCAGCCGGCGGCGCCGAAATTCAGGCGGTCACCAATGCGGGCGCGAAAGCCCAGCTCGGCGCCGACCGCGCGCGGCAAGGTTTGGGCCTCGCGATGCGCCGGATCGAAATTCAGCGCGGTGAGCGAATCAGCAATTTGTCCCTCGCTCAAACCGTTGCGCCGGAGCGTTTTTTCCAGTTCATTGACGCGCTGATCGATGACGACGTCGCGGGCATCGTTGGAATGAAAGCCGGTGCCGAAATTGACAAACAAATCAAGGCTGCGCGCTGGGCTGATGACGATATTGGCTTTGGGACTGAGGATGGTTTCTTGCGCATAGCCGGAAGCGTGTGGCAAGCCGTTGCCGGGTTGCGTATCGAAACGATCTTCGACGTCAAAAGTGAAATAATCCCCGCGCAGGCCGAGCTGCAGGCGAAGCCGCGGGCTGAAGACGATTTCTTCCTGCGCCCAGAGAAAGAGGTTGCGCTCGGCGATGTTCGCATCGACGCGCTTTTCGGCGCGCACGCGATTGGGGCTGCGCCAGAGCGCGACGTCCATGTCATCGGCGCGGTAGCCGCCGCCGAAAGTCGTAGTGGCGATACCCAGACCGAGGTTATGATAAAATTTATATTTCGTGTTCAACCCGAGAATCTGGCGCGCATCGGTCTGCTCGATCATATCACCATTTATCGCGTCATTCAGAAAAAAAGTGAAATTGGAAAACAGCTTGAAATTATATTTGCTGGCGTAAGCCTGAATGGCAAATTCACTGTTGTCCTTGCCGCGGGTTTCGTAGGTGAAGTTCAAATTCTGTCGTCCGGTGGTGCCGCCTTCGAGATCGTCGAGCGCGCCGAAACGATCGATCAGCCGGTTGTCGACAGCGCGCTGCGGAATTTGTCCGGAAGCATCCCACGCCGAGCTGAAGCCGCTGATGTCGAACGACAGCTTGGCAGTTTCCGAAATATGCGTGTGAAATTTGCCGAACAGGTTGAAACGGCGAAAACCCTGCGGGCTGTCCACCGGGCCGTCGGTGTTATAAAATTGGCCGGCGAAATAGGCGTTGTTGTGCTCGCCGGTGGTCGGAATTTGATAAAGCGTAGTGAGGCGATAGGTATCAAACGCGCCGCCTTCGGCTCGCAGCATGTTGCCATCGATGTGCTCACGCGTCCGAAAAGCCACGGCGCCGGCGGTGGCGAGATTGCCGTATTCGGCGAAATACGGGCCTTTGTAAACGTCGACCTCTTCGATCACGTCGGGAATCATGAAGTGCAGATCGGCGTAGCCCTGGCCGTGGCCATGCGACACCATGTTGACCGGCATGCCGTCGACGGAAATATTCACATCGGTGCCATGATCGGCATCGAAGCCGCGCAGAAAAATTTGCTCGGCCTTGCCGCCGCCGGCGTGCTGAGCGATAACGAGGCCGGGTGCGAGCTGCAACATGTCTTGCGCCGAGCGATTGGG
>JBOHQZ010000531.1:0-4991 GCA_050732275.1 bacterium | reverse complement strand
TATTTCGCTCGATTGACAGCTCCATTCAGTCGTTGTTGCGCCCGGTGCAAGGCACGCTGTTCATTGTCGGCTTCGGCGCTTTTCTCGCCGCGTTGGTGATCAGTCTTTTGGTTTCCCGCAGCGTCACTCACCCCATCGCCAAACTGGTCGATGCGGCGCACGCGGCCAGCGCCGGGCAGCTCGATCAACCGATACAAATTTCCTCCGCTGACGAAATCGGCTATCTGGCGCGCCGCTTCGAGGCGATGCGCCAATCGCTCAAGCTGCAAATGGAGAAACTCACCGAGCTGAACGCCGATCTCAGCGAGCGCAACCTCGAGCTTGAGAGCGCGCTCGACCAATTGCGCCGCGCGCAGGAGGAGCTGGTGAAATCCGAAAAGCTCGCCGCCGCCGGCAAGCTGACGGCGCAGCTCTCGCACGAGATCAACAATCCCATTCACAACATCCGCAGTTGTCTGGAGACGGCGCTGAAAAAAATGCCGGAGCAGCTTGCCGGGCGGCAATTCGTGCAACTGGCGCACGACGAAATTCTCCGCATCGGCAAGCTGGTGCGGCAAATGCTGGATTTTTACCGCTTCGGGAAAACCGAGCTGCAGGAGATCGACCTCAATCAGGCAATCATCGAGGTGCTCGACAGCTCGCAGCGCCGATTCGAGGAGCGCAAAATTGCCGTCGAGCGCCGCTTCACTGCGGGGTTGCCGGCGGTGCGCGCCTCGCGCGATCAAATGAAGCAGGTGTTTCTCAATCTCCTTCTCAACGCCATCGAGGCCATGCCATCCGGCGGTAAATTAAAAGTGCAAACCTGGAAAGAGAACGGCTTCGCGCAGATTGCCATTGGCGACACCGGCTGCGGCATTCCACCGGAGAATCTGCCAAAAATTTTCGACACGTTTTTCACGACCAAGCGCGCGGTGCACGGCGTCGGCCTCGGCCTGTCGGTGTGCTACAACATCGTGCATCAGCACGGCGGCACGATCGTGGTGGAAAGTGAAGTGGGAAAAGGGAGCGCGTTTACGGTGAGGCTGCCGCTGGCGGAAATAATGGAATCAAAATAGTCGCGCTTTTTACGAGGTTGATTTTTTGCGGGTAGTCGTCTTGTTGCGTTTTATAGCGGTTTTGTACTTGACGTGCTTCTTTTTTGGTTGGGTTGCAGTTTTATTTGTAAAAGCTCGATCTTCGCGGATGAGGTGCATCTCCCGCCTCGTCAAATCTTCGAGGTAGTCGTCGTAGTTTTTATGCTTGGCAGTTTTAACTTGAGAAGAAAGAGAAGTCGGAGCAGCAAGTCTTTCTTTGGCAGCAAGCGCCTGGGATTTGCTGTTGCCTTTTTGGCGCCGTGGTTTAATTTCGTCCAGGAAGGTTCGGCCATCGCGCGTTACAATCTCAAATCCAACTTCGGCAAGAGACTGGCGCAAATCCTTGTCGGTTGCTTCTATCCACTCAAAATAGGATAATCCGCTTTCTTTTTGTTCTCGGTCAAGCTGTTCACGGATGCGGTGCACTTCTCTCACGGGCGAATCTTCTATATAATCTTCGTAGCTTTTAGGTTTGGCCATGATAATCCTCAAAGTTGATGTGGACTAATGATCATTAGCGGTTTGTAGCCATTAGATAAGTTGATTTCAATAATTCCTTTCTGAGTGGCAAGCTTTACCATATGAGAAAAATTCCAACTGAGTAAAATTTCACATCCAAAAACTGTGGCATTTGCGATATGAAAAGCGTCATATTGGGGCATAATCAAAAACTTCAAATATTCATTCGCCAGATCTTTGCACGCTGGTGTTTGCGCACACAACTCGATTTGACGAACAAGTTCGGCAAGCTTTCGCCTCCTCTTTCGGTTTTTTGTTGCTCCAAGTTCTTTAACCGTTATATTAGAAATTACCAGGTGATAATTCGGCAGCTTTTCATGCCAAATTCGTTGTGTAACCAGTTGCCTTTCCCGTTGCCGATCATTATAATAAGCACTTGGAATAGTAGTGTCCAGATATAACCGGGGTAGTGAGTTTGCCATGCAAAAGCTCTTGAGTACGTATCAACCGGACCAAAGAATTGCTACAGCGAAAATAAGCAAAACCTTTTTGAAAAGCAAGTGCAAATTGTAAACATACGCTATGAAACCCACCATTCTCGTCGTCGATGACGACGCCGCCTTTCGCGCCGTGACTTCCGCGCTGTTGGAAGATGAGGGATACGGCGTCACCTGTGCTGCCGATGGCAAGGAGGCCATCGCGCTCTTGCGCGAGCGCCATTTTGACCTCGTGCTCTCCGATCTCGTCATGACCGAGGTCAGTGGCTTGCAGGTTTTGGAAACCGCTAAAACACTCAGCCCACGCACCATCGTTATTATGGTTACCGGCTTTGCCTCCGTCGAATCCGCGGTGGAGGCGATCAAGCGCGGCGCCGAAGATTATCTCACCAAGCCGTGCGGCAATGCCGAGCTGTTGTTAAAAGTGGAGCGGGCGTTGACCCAACGCCAGAAAGACGAAGAATTGGCCCGCTTGCGTGACGTGGTGGCGCAAAGCCACAGTTTCGGCAATCTCATCGGCAAAAGCCCGCGCATGCAGCAGGTTTTCCGGCTCGCGCAGCAAGTGGCGGGCACCGACGCCACAGCCCTGCTGCTCGGCGAAACTGGCACGGGCAAAGAACTGCTGGCGCGCGCCATTCATTTCAACAGCCCGCGGCGCCACCGGCCGTTTGTCGCCGTCAATTGCGCCGCTATTGCGGAGACGCTTTTAGAGAGCGAACTATTCGGCCACGAGAAAGGCGCATTCACCGGCGCCATTCGCCAAAAACCGGGGCGCTTCGAGATGGCGGAAAAGGGCACGCTCTTTCTCGACGAAGTCGGCGACATCCCGATGGCGACGCAGATCAAATTGCTGCGGGTTTTGCAGGAGCGCGAATTTGAGCGCGTCGGCGGCAATGAAACGATTCGCTGTGACATCCGGCTCATCTCCGCCACCAATCACAATCTCGAGCAGGCCATTCAAGAGAAAAAATTCCGGGAAGATCTTTATTACCGCCTCAACGTCGTGCCGATCCGGCTGCCGGCATTGCGCGAGCGGCCGGAGGATATTCCGTTGCTGGCCCGCCATTTCCTGCAAAAGTACGTGCAGGCGTTGAGCAAGCCGGTTGCTAAAATTTCCGAGGCGGCGCTGAACCTGCTCTTGCAGCACAAGTGGCCGGGCAACGTGCGTGAAATGGAGAACCTCGTCGAGCGCGCCATCGTTTTGTGTACCGGCGAAGTTATCGACGTCGAGCATCTGCTGATGTTGCAGGATCGTCCGGAAGCCGATCTGTTGAGCCAGGCGCGCAGCCAGCAACTGACCGAGCGCCAGCTCACGCAGCTTTATGCGCGTATGATTCTCGACGTGGCCGCTGGCAACAAAAAAGAAGCCTGCCGCATTCTCGATATCAATTTCCGCACGCTGCAGAACCGGCTGGAAGGCCTGGCAGCGGACGCAACAACCGAATTGTAACCCAGACAGCTTGTCTGGAAAACGGTTTGCAATGAAGCCAAAAGCTTGATTGCTTGCAACGAAAAGGGAACTGCAACGAAAAAAACTTATAGTGCAATTTCGGTTGCGCTTTCGGGAAAGATATTGTAACTTTAAAAAGCAGTAACGGCGCTTTAAAATGCGCATTGAAAAAGGATCTGCAATGAAAGGACTGTGTTTATGAAGCCAACAGTTTCTCTTGCCGCCTCTTTAGCCATTCTTGCTTTTGTTTGCCCATCGCCAACGAACGCGCAGATCGGCTCAGTACCAGAAGCTGCGTTCGGCGCGCACAGTTTGGCTTTGGGCAGAAGTGCAGTGGCCTCGCCACACGATGCGCTTTCCAGCTCGTGGAATCCCGCCAGCATAACCGGATTGGAGAAAAAAACGGCGACGGTTTTCCTTAGCAAGCTTCCTTTCATTAGCGACGCCATCTTATCAAGTTACGGCCTCGTCATCCCAACGCAAAAATATGGCAGCTTCGGCGTGAGCTTCTTTCACTTTGGGGTTGGCGGCATTACCGCAAGAGATAACGATGGCCAAGCAATAGGGACATTTTCGTCCAAGCACGATCACCTGCTCTTCACTTACGGCCGGACTTTCGCAAATGCCTTGGCGGTTGGATTCAATGTGAAATTTGTGGAACAGTCACTGGCCGGGCTTGACGCAGTTTCGGAAAATCCTGGGATTGATTTTGGCATGTTGTATCGCCTGCCCGGTTCTCAGCCATTGTTAAAGAACCTGACAATGGGAATCGCCATCGACAATCTGGCAAAACCGGCGTTGAAGTTATCCCGCCAACGCGAAGCGCTGCCGCGCGAAACCAGGCTCATGGCGGAGAAAGAATGGCGCATAGGCAATGGCGAGCTGACGCTGCTGAGCAATCTCGCCTTTCCGGAAACGGTTGCTTCGCGCTTGCACTGGGGCATGGAGTATTCTTATAAATCAGCTATTGCGTTGAGATCAGGTTATGATGGAAATCGTTTCAGCGCCGGCGCCGGAGTAAAATTCAAAGCTTTAATCATCGACTACGCGCTGAACGATCAGCTCAATGAATCGGGTTTTGTATCAATGACAAGCGCCGTGGCGCTAACCTATCAGTTCTAAAGTTTTCGTTTCTGCCCCGCTCTTAAGTTTTGTGAATGAGCCACAGGCAGTTTTTTTTACCGGCACGTTGCGCTGCGAGGCAACAGACAAAATATATTTGACAGGGAGCAAATTGTTCATGGACGAGGCGCTATCCCTTATGCGCGAAATTTTGGGGGTGCTTGCCGTTCCGCTTTTGGTTTTATTGAATAGCTTTTTTGTGGCAGCGGAATTTGCTCTGGTCGCCGTGCGGCGAACGCAAGTCGAAGAAATGGTCAAGAAAGATCGCGCCGGGGCGGTGGCCGTGAAAAAAGCAATTTCGCACCTCGACGGCGCCATTGCCGCCACCCAGCTCGGCATCACGCTCGCGAGTCTGGCGCTCGGTTGGATCGGTGAGCCGGCTATCGCCTA
>JBOHQZ010000530.1:0-5007 GCA_050732275.1 bacterium | reverse complement strand
AGCGCAAGAAGCGCGCGCCGCTCTCGGGTTGGCGGAGATTCAATATGACGCTTTCAATCGCAACGTGGTGACCGCGATTGAAACGGCGCATCGCAACGTGAAAGCCGCCGAAGCGCAGGTGCGGCTGTTTGAAGAAACGTTGCTGCGCGATGTTGAAGACGCGTTGCGCACCGGCGTCTCGCATTATCAAACCGATCGGATCGATGCGCTGAATCTGATCGATATTTACCGCACCTATACCGAAACCAAAGCGGAGTATTACCGCGCGTTGTTCAATTACTATGTGGCGCTGGCTGATTTGGAAGTGGCCGGCGAAACAACGGAGTGACAAATTTCAGTTTGTCACATTACGTAACCTTGTCAATGGAGCAACTCAATATGTTTTCACGCAAATTTTTTTTCATCCTTATAACTGCTGCCGCCATTCTCGGTTGCGGCCACAAAGAGGGCAGCGAAGAGGCGGCGAAAGCCGAAGCCACCGAAGAGCATCATGACGGCGAGGCCAACGTCGTCCATCTCGATGCCGAGCAACAGCAGAAAGCCGGCATCAAAATCGCGCCGGTTATCTCACGCGCTTTGCAACAAACCATCGCCGTTCCCGGACGCATCGTTTTCAACGAGCGCCGGCTGGCGCATCTCACCGCGCGCGTGCCCGGTCGCGTGGAGCAGGTTTATGCTTTTCTCGGCGACCGCGTGCAAAAGGACGCGTTGCTGGCGACGATTTACAGCCAGGACTATTTGGCCGCGCAAGCGGAGTTCATTCAAGCGGAAGAGCGTTTGAAGCTGGCCGCAACCCGAAAAGATTCGACGGAACTCCCCACCGCACGCTCCATTTTTGAATCGGCGCGGCGCAAGTTGTTGGTGATCGGCGCGACCGAGAAAGACCTGAATGAAATTGCCGAGACGCACGTCCCCAAAACTTTGCTCGAAATTCGCGCATCATTTGCCGGTACGGTCACCGAGGCCAGCGAGATTCTCGGTCACGTCGTCGAAGTCGGCGGCACCATGTTTCACGTTGCCGATCTTTCCACGCTGTGGGTGCTGGTCGATATCTACGAGAAAGATATGGCCAAGATCAAGCCCGGATTAGCGGCGGAAATCGAAGTGGCGGCGTATCCCGGCGAAAAATTTCGCGGCCGGCTCACCACGATTTTTGACGTGCTCGACGAAACTACCCGCACCGTCAAAGCGCGCATTGAAGCTGAGAATCCGACCGGCAAGCTGAAACCGCAGATGTTCGCCACCGTGAATTTGCAAAGCGGCGAGGCCGCTGAGGTTCTCGTCGTGCCCGAAAGCGCGGTGCAGTCTGAAGGCGACCGGAGTTTTGTGTTCGTGCCGCAAGCCGAAGGCGGTTTTGAAAAGCGCGAAGTTCGCACCGGACAAAAAAAGGACGGCGTCATTACCGTTCTGGAAGGACTGGCCATGGGCGACAGCATTGTAACGGACGGCGCTTTTATTTTGAAATCCGAATTGGCAAAGGGAAGTTTGGAAGAAGGCCACGGACATTAATTCAGGCCAAATTTCGGAGTGCAAAACTTCAGTTTTGCGGTTTTTGCGATGATGAATCATCGCACTCCGTTTAAGAAGGATTAACTCATGATCGATAAACTCATCTCGTTTTCGCTGCGCAACCGTGTGCTGATTTTCATTGTCATGCTCCTGCTCATCGGGCTGGGCGTCAATGCGTGGCTGCAGATTCCCATCGACGCCTTTCCGGACGTCACGAACATCCAAGTGCAGGTCATTAGTGAAGCGCCCGGTCGCTCGCCGGTGGAGGTGGAAAAATTCATCACCTTTCCCATCGAAGTCACGATGAGCGGCTTGCCCGATCTCACCGAGTTGCGCTCGCTCTCCAAATTCGGCTTGTCCATTGTGACCGTCGTGTTTGAAGACAACGTTGATATTTATTTCGCGCGGCAACTGGTTCTGGAGCGCTTGATCGAAGCCAAAGAAAGATTGCCCGAGGGCGTGGAAGCCTCGCTCGGCCCGGTGACAACAGGGCTTGGCGAAATCTATCAATACACGCTGGAGCCGCCGGACACGGCGAAGCCGGACTTGCGCAAAAGGAGCGAAGTCGGACTTGGACTCGACGAATCGAAGCGTAATCTGAAGGCCGTTATGTCCAAGTCCGACTTCACCCCCCTCAGCGAATCACAGCTCATCGACTTGCGCACCATGCAAGACTGGATCGTGCGACCGTTGCTCAAAACCGTGCCCGGCGTCGCGGACGTGAACTCGTTCGGCGGTTTCGTCAAGCAGTATCAAGCGCTGGTCAATCCCGACTTGTTGTTCAAATACAAAATCTCGTTGCGCGAAGTTTTTGAGGCCATTGCCGCCAACAACGCCAACGCCGGCGGCGGCATCCTCGCGCACAACGCCGAGCAATACGTGGTGCGCGGCCTCGGCCTGATTCAAACGATTGACGACATTCGCAACATCGTGGTCGCGGAGCACGATGGGGTGCCGATCTACGTGGGCAACGTCGCGGAGGTGGTCGTCGGACCGGAAGTGCGGCAGGGCGCTTCCGTCAAAGACGGCAAAGGCGAAGCGGTCGTCGGCATCGTGCTGATGATTCGCGGCGGCTCGGGTCGCGACGTGGCAGCCAGCGTCAAAGAAAAAGTAGCCGAGATCAACGAGCAGAAAATTCTGCCCGGCGGCGTGAACGTCAAAGCGTTTTACGACCGCACCGATTTGGTGCAGGCGTGCATCAGCACCGTTACCAAAGCATTGGAAGAAGGCGTGGTGTTGGTGATCATCGTGCTCTATTTGTTCTTGCGGAGCGTGCGCGGCGCGGTCGTGGTGGCGCTCACCTTGCCGCTGGCGACGTTATGCACGTTCATCATCATGAAGGCGGTCGGACTCTCGGCCAACTTGATGACGCTGGGCGGCCTCGCCATCTCGATCGGCATGGTCATCGATGCAGCGATCATTCAAGTTGAGAACGTGCAGCGCCATTTGTCCGAAAAGGGCGCGGGCGAGCACAAGCTGCACACCGTGCTCGAAGCGGTGTTGGAGGTGCGAAAGCCCAGCCTCTTCGGCGAGTTGATCATCGCCATCACGTTTCTTCCCATCATGACGCTGCAAGGGTTGGAAGGCAAGATGTTCGCGCCGCTCGCGCTCACCATCAGCATCGCTTTGTTCGCCTCGCTGCTGCTGTCGATCTTTGTGATCCCGGTGATTTGTTTGCTCATTTTAAAGCCGGAAACCGAGAAGGAAAGCTTCATCGTCAAAGGCGTGAAGAAAGTTTATCTGCCAACGCTGCGGTGGGCGCTGCGGCACAAAAAAATCGCGGTCGCCGGAGTTTCGGTGATTCTTGCCGGCAGTTTGGCGCTCGTGCCATTTCTCGGCACCGAGT
Source organism: bacterium (assembly GCA_050732275.1). Classification (GTDB taxonomy): domain Bacteria; phylum Zhuqueibacterota; class Zhuqueibacteria; order Zhuqueibacterales; family Zhuqueibacteraceae; genus Zhuqueibacter. The sequence goes on along the minus strand of JBOHQZ010000530.1, from coordinate 1,652 downwards.
TTATTCCGATTCTCGACGAAGGTTCGCTGACGCCGCAAGTGCTGCGCCTGCCGAGCATCTCTCTGCCGCAGTCCGTCGCCATCGAAAACGTCGTGCAGCAAACGCTGATGGAATTTCCCGAGGTCGCGACGATGGTGTCGAAAATCGGCACCGCGGAAATTGCCACCGATCCGATGGGGCCAAATGTGAGCGATCCCATCGTCGTGCTCAAGCCGCGCCGCGAATGGACGACGGCGAAAACCAAAGAAGAGCTGATCGAAAAAATGCGCGAGCGCTTGGAAAAAATTCCCGGCGTGGCGTTCAATATCACCCAGCCGATTGCGCTGCGCGTCGATGAGCTGATCTCCGGCGTCAAATCGCAAATCGCCATCAAAATTTTTGGCGAAGACATGGAGGTGCTCAAAACCAAAGGCGATGAAATCGTCAAAGTCGTGTCGGGCGTTCGCGGCGCGGCTGATCTGCGCGCCGAACAAGTCTCCGGCCAGCCCTATTTCACCATTGAAATCGACCGCCCAAAAATCGCGCGCTACGGCATCAACGTCGCGGACATTCAGGAAATCATCGAAACTGCGGTCGGCGGAAAAGTTGCGACCGATGCGTTTGAAGGCGAGCGCCGCTTCGGCGTGCTGGTGCGCTTTCCGGAAAACCGCCGCAACGATTTGGAAAGCATCGGCAATATTCTGGTCGATACGCCGGAGGGCATGCGCTTGCCGCTGGCGCAATTGGCAAAGCTCTCGTTGGTCGAAGGCCCGGTGCAAATCAGCCGCGAGGACGTGAAGCGCCGCATCGTGGTGGAATGCAACGTCAATGATCGCGACATCGGCAGCTTTGTGGCCGAGGCGCAGCAGAAAATTCGCGAGCGCGTGACCTTGCCGTCCGGCTATTTCATCACGTGGGGCGGCGCGTTTGAGAACCAGCAGCGCGCCATGCAGCGCCTCGCCATCATCGTGCCCCTCACCATCGCGCTGATTTTCTTTTTGCTGTTTTCCAGCTTCCATTCGGTGAAGCAAGCCGGACTCATCATCATGAATTTGCCGTTTGCGCTCATCGGCGGCATCGTGGGGTTGTATATTTCCGGCCAATATCTCAGCGTGCCGGCCTCGGTCGGATTCATCGCGCTCTTCGGCGTGGCCGTGCTCAATGGCCTCGTGCTGGTGTCGTATTTCAACAAGCTGCGAGAAGAAGGCCGGCCGATCGAAGAGGCCGTGCTGCGCGGCTGTGAGCTGCGCTTGCGTCCGGTGCTGATGACCGCGCTGGTGGCCATGCTCGGTTTGATTCCGTTGCTTTTCGCCACCGGCCCCGGCTCCGAAATTCAACGCCCGCTCGCGACGGTCGTGATCGGCGGCTTGATCACCTCGACGCTCTTGACGCTCGTGGTGTTGCCGACGTTGTATGCGTGGTTTGAGAAGCCGAAGGTGGAGCCGGAGATGTAAATTGGAGTGCAATGCTTCAGCATTGCACTTGTAGCAAAGCAACAAGCCGGAGTGCGACGGTTTACCGTCGCGGTATCTCACCCGCAACCGCCACAAACGCTGAAGCGTTTAACTCCGAAAGGTTCTTATTCCCCCCAAGCAACGCTAAAGCGTTGCACTCCGAAAAACTTCAACAACCAGGAGGAAAGCTTATGGAATTCAAAAAGTATCCACACAACC
>JBOHQZ010000529.1:0-5016 GCA_050732275.1 bacterium | reverse complement strand
TGATGATGATTTTGATCGACGCGCCTTCTTCATTCCAAACGCCGTCGTTGTTCGAGGCTTTCACGCGGAAAACATATTCGCCCGGATCGAGGTTGGTGTAAGTCGCGGTGCGGCTCGTGCCCGCCTGTTGCCAATCGGCATCGAAATTCTCCATCTTATAAGCGTATTGGTTCTTCGCCGGCGCCGTGAAATCCAGCGCCGCAAATTCAAATGAAAAAACTTTATGCTCATAAGACAGGATGATTTCCCCGACTTCAGAAATCGCTTGCGGCAGCGGCGAGCCTGGGGTTCGGTGCGAGATCGATTTATTGAAGATTTGAAAGCCCGTAAACACCACCGGCGGCGCGTGCGGGTTGTCTTGAATATCTTTGGGATAAAACGCATTGAAGCCGTTGATGCCGCCAAAGAACAACTCCCCGCTCGGACTTTTAAAGTACGAACTGGAGTTGAATTCATTGTCCTGCAAGCCGTCTTTGGCGTCAAAGTTTTTGAAAGTATGCGCGCGCGGGTTGAATTTCGAAATGCCGTAATTCGTGCTCATCCACAAGTTGCCCTCTTCATCGTCAAGAATCGCGTAAACGACATTGTCCGGCAAGCCGTCTTTATCAGTGAAATGAATGAAAGCCTCGGTTTGCCGATCAAAGCGATTCAACCCGCCGCCGGCGGTGCCGACCCAAAGATAGCGTTCCGGCTCGGACGGGTCATCAAGAATGGCGCGCACCACGTTGTGGCTCAAGCTCGCGCGATCTTTCGGATCATTGCGAAAGCGTTGAAAGGTTTTGCGCTTGGCGTCGAAGCGCAACAAGCCTTCTGCCGTGCCCAACCAGACATCTCCGTTGCGATCTTCATGGATGAAGACGTGATCCGAAACGCTCCGCGCCGCCGGATCATCCGACAATAAGAACCCATAGCTTTCAAACGTCCCGGTGGCCTGATTCAACCGGCAGAGATTTCGCTTTGTCGTAGTCCAAATCTCACCGTTGCGATCTTGAATGACTTTATAAACATCAGTTGGGCGGGGGTCATCAGGTTCGGGATCAAAATAAGACACTTGTTCAAGCCGGCCGTCACGGCATTCCATGCGGAACAATCCGCCCGAGGCGCCAATCCAGAGCGTGCTCCGACCCGCTGCCTTGCCGGAGTTGTCCTGCAACATCGAATACATCCAGCCCCAGTACGGCAAACCCGGCGGTGAAAGAAGCTCGGTCAACTCACCGTTGAGGCGATTCATGCGATAGAAACGATTCGAAGCAAATCCCAGCCACAGTCCCGCCGGAGCAGGATCACTGGTTTCGTATATGCCGCGCAAACTGGCGCCGCGCCATAACGCCATCTTATTGTCCCCCGACCTTCCTTTGTTCCTTTTAAAGGAAAGTCGGGGCTGGCTGAAGCGTTCGGCTTGGGGATCGTAACGATACAAGCCATTGCCATTCGAGCCGAACCAGAGCACGCCGGCTTGATCTTCCAAGACCTCGGTGAGGCCGTGTTCGGGAAGATTGCTGGCATTGTCGGGTTGATAGCGATACTCGGAGAAAATTTGCGTGCCCGGGTCGAAGCGCACCAACCCGGTCAAGGTTCCGATCCAGACGATACCGTCGTGATCTTCGATCATGCCACGCAAGCCAGGCCACAAAAGATACTCATCTCGTGGCGGGCGTTCCCAAAAACGATAGGGCGTAAATCTTTGGGTGCGAGCGTCCCAACAGATCAGGCCGGCGCCGCCGCCAATCCAGATTTTGCCGTTACGGCCTTTTTGGATGCGGCAGGACGCGCGAGGGTCGTCGAGAGCAGCTTGCCATAGGGAATCGTCTGGAGCGCATGCAACAGCCGTGAGCGTGTAATGCCCGCTATTGCCCTCCGGCACAAGCTTGTAGATCGTGGACGCTTGCAACCAAATGGCGCCGCTGCCGTCGATCGCAACATTGTTTACCGTCGGGCTTTTTAAGCTCTGAGGATTTGCCGGGTCATGGGTGAAGTGGGTAAAGCGTGTGCTGGTGAAATCCTTGGCATCAGCGGGAAGCGTGAGCCGGCTCAGTCCGTCGCCGGTTCCAATCCAGATTGCCCCATGTTCATCCTCGACAATCGAGTTGAAGCTGATGGTGGGATGGCGCAGGCCGTTGGGGTTGGCGGAATCGGGTCCGCCCCGATTTTCTCGGGGCAGCAAGCGATGAAAAACTTCGGCGCCACGGTCGAACCAATTCAAGCCGCGCTGCGTGCCGACCCAAATTCGACCGGCGCGATCTTCCAGCAGCGCCGTGATGTAGTTATCCGACAGCGAGGTTGAATCATAAGCATCATATTGGTAGACGACAAATTTATAGCCGTCAAAGCGATTCAAACCGTCCTTCGTGCCGAGCCAAAGAAAGCCCTTGTGGTCCTGCATCATGCAGGTGATGAGATTCTGCGACAGCCCCAGCTCGCTGGGAATGCGCTCGAGGCGGAGATTGGGCCCAACGCTCGCCGGCGTCGTTTGCGCCGGCAAATTGAGATTTGCCAGCAAGACCATCAAACCGAGCAAAACGCCGAGTTTATTGTTTAAATCGTTCATGGGCATGATGCTTCTATTTTAGGATTGAAAATTTTCTCGCGCATGTCAAGTCCCGTGAGGCGGGATTGCCGTTGTCGCGAATGCGGATTTCGATTGCATCGGTGTAGTCTCACAAAGTTTTGACGCGGCTTGCATTTTGAATGAAACTTCAGTATATTCGAAAAAACACGAAAAAACTAATCACGAGTGCTACAATGGACTTGCACGAGCGCATCTCGATCAATCCCAAAGTTTGCCACGGCGAGCCTTGCATCAAAGGCACGCGCATCATGGTGACCAACATTTTGGCGGCGATTGCCGAGGGCCTGCCGATGTCGGAAATTCTTCAGGACTTCCCAGGCCTCACGACTGAAGATGTTTTGGCTTGCGTCGCCTTTGCCAATGACGTCGTCCAGGAAAAAGAGTGGTATCCTGTAGCTGAAACTGAGACCGTCGTGGCGTGATGAAATTTCTGGCCGATCAAAATGTTCGGTTTCGCGTCGTTCTCGCGCTCAGAAAAGCCGGTTATGATATGATTCATACTTCTGAAATTGGGCTGGCGACGACAGAAGACGAGTTCGTTTTCAACACGGCTCTGTCCAACGGGCGCACACTCATTACCTTCGATGAAGGCATTGGCGATTATAGAGAACTGCCCTTGCCCGACCATCATCCTGGCGTCATTCGTTTGAAACTCCATCCGCAACGCTGGCAATGGGTTTCCGCACGTCTTGAACAGTTCTTGCAGACAACCAACGCCGAAGAATTAAAAGACAATTTGATTATTTTGTACAATGACCGTGTGCGCATGAGATAGAAAAAGCCTTTGCGTTTTTTGTCTTACGCCTTTGGCAACCGCACCACAAACTCCGTGAACTTTCCCTCCTCGGTTTCCAATTTGATTTCCCCGCGATGCTGCTGCGCGATGATGTCGTAGCTGATCGACAAGCCCGTGCCTTGCCCGGCCGGCTTGGTCGTAAAGAAAGGATTAAAGATTTTCTCGCGAAGGTCGACCGGAATCCCATTGCCGTTGTCGCGAATGCGGATTTCGATTTTGTCGCCGAGATTTTTGGTCGATACGGACAGTGTCGGCGAGAAACCGTCGAGATGAGCTTTCTTTTTTTGATAGGCAGCATAAGCGGCATTGTTCACGATATTCAAAAACACGCGGCTGATATCTTGCGGCACCACGTCGATCTTGCCGATGGATTCATCATATTCTTTTTCAATCGTGACATTGAATGAAACGTCATTGGCCCTCATGCCGTGGTAAACCAGATTCACCGCTTCATCCAACAAGTGATTGATGTCCGCCAACTCGCGCTGGCCGGACGAACCGCGCACGTGCTGCATCATGCTCTTCACAATGCCATCCGCGCGCTTGCCGTGGTGATTGATCTTCTCGGCGTTTTGTTCCAGCGTGTGGAGAATGTCTTCAATCTCTGCGACGACCTCCTCACCCAACTTGTCTTTTTGTTTCGTCAACGTCTCGTTTAGTTCTTTCATCAAATCCACCGACAGCGCCGCAAAATTATTCACAAAATTCAGCGGGTTCTTGATCTCGTGCGCGATGCCGGCGGTGAGCTGGCCGAGCGAGGCGAGTTTTTGCTGCGTGACGAGCTGTTGCTGAGTGGCTTTCAAGTTTGTGTGTGCGGCGTCCAATTCCTGATAAGCGGCTTTAAGCTCGGCGGCTTTTTGCAATTCCACTTCTTTGCGCGCGTTTTCGGCCTGTAACGCTTTGGCCTGCGCCTCCGCAGTTTGGGCGTGCAGTTCAGCCTCGCGGATTTGCGCTTGCACGCGTTCTTTGGTAAGCAAGCGCCGCCGTTGAATCCGATCTGTAGCAAAAACCCCTGCCATCACCAATAGCGCATAAATTGCGTACGCCCAACGCGTGCGCCACCACGGCGGGGTGATGGTGATTTTAAGCGACGCGCCCTCCTCATTCCAAACGCCGTCGTTGTTGGAGCCTTTCACTCGCAAGGTGTATTCGCCGGGATCGAGATTGGTAAACGTGACGTCGCGCTTCGTGCCAAGCTGAATCCAGTTGTCGTTGAAGCCTTCCAGTTTATAGGCATATTGATTTTTGAACGTGTTGCGATAGTTTAGGGCCGCAAACTCAAAAGTAAAAATATTGTCTTTGTAAGAGAGCTTGATTTCCGATGTTTCGGAAATACCCTTTTCAGCAATGGGTTTCCCCGTGACATCATCCGTATTGTAGCGCGCCAAGGCGGTGATGACCACCGGTGGGATATAGGGATTATCTTTGACGCTATCGGGATGAAACGCATTGAAGCCATTGACGCCGCCGAAAAACATCTCCCCGCTTGGGGCGGGGCTTTTATAATACCTTAATTTTGCACCGAAATGCACTATCATTTGTGATCGGTTGTGCACTCTGACTAACCCCGCTAGGGGTAAAATGTTTATAGAAATTCCAAGCTACCACCATTCGCAAACTCCGTAGGAGTGACATGTCGCATTTCGTTGAT
>JBOHQZ010000528.1:0-5039 GCA_050732275.1 bacterium | reverse complement strand
GCGTGCTCGTGCAAGAGCAAGATAATCGCGATGATAATGAACAAATTTTTAAAATTGTTACTAAACGGCAGCCAACGGCGGCAGAATGGCAGGCGTTGCGTTTCGGTTGGAAAGTGGTGCGGCACGTAAAATCCAACGCTATCGTTTATTGCGCCGCGGACCGCACGATCGGTATCGGCGCCGGACAAATGAGCCGGGTGGATGCGTCGTTGTTGGCGATTGAGAAGGCGCAACGCGCCGGGCTTTCAGTGCGAGGCACGGCGACGGCGAGCGACGCCTTTTTCCCGTTCCCCGACGGCGTCGAAGCGGCGGCAAAGGCGGGAGCAACCGCGGTGATTCAACCAGGCGGTTCGATGCGAGACGCCGAGGTTATTGCTGCAGCGGATCGTTACAATTTGGCAATGATTTTTACCGGCATCCGGCATTTTAAACATTAGTACAAAAGGTTACGCAGATCACGCGGATGAAAAGAGGTAAGAATCCGCGTCATCGGTTGTTAGGAAAGGTTAATCACGCATGGCTTTTAATTTGCAGAAATTCTTAAGCAACGACATTGCAATGGATCTGGGCACGGCCAACACGCTCGTGTACGTGCGGGGCAAAGGCATTATGGTCAACGAACCGAGTATCGTTGCGGTGCGCAAGGTGGATCAGGAAATCGTGGCTTATGGCGGCGAAGCCAAAGAAATGCAGGGACGCACGCCCAACGAGATCATCACCGTCCGCCCGATGAAGGACGGCGTGATTTCCGATTTCGAGCTGGCGGAAGCGATGATCCGGCATTTTATCCGGCGGGTGCAGACCACGCGTCTGCTGCGGCCGCGCATGGCCATCAGCGTTCCCAGCGGCATTACCGAGGTGGAAAAACGCGCGGTGCGGGATTCCGCGGAACACGCCGGGGCGCGCGAAGTTTATCTTATTGACGAGCCGATGGCCGCCGCGATCGGGGTCGGCTTGCCGATCGAGCAGCCGGTGGGCAGCATGGTCATCGACATCGGCGGCGGCACCACGGAAATCGCGGTGATTTCGCTTTCCGGCATCGTGAACCACATTTCGATTCGCATCGCCGGCGATGAAATGAACGAAGCGATCGTCCAGCACTTCAAGCGCAATTACAATTTGTTGGTCGGCGAAAATACGGCCGAGCACATCAAATGTACCATCGGCTCGGCGGCGCCGTACAATGACAAGACGACGATGAGCGTGCGCGGCCGCGACATCGTGGCCGGCATCCCGAAAACCGTCGAAATCAGCGCCATTGAAGTTCAGGAGGCGCTGGCCGAGCCGGTCAATTCCATCGTCGAAGCGACCAAGCTTTGCCTCGAGCGCACGCCGCCCGAGCTTTCGGCGGATATTCTCGATCGCGGCATCGTGCTTTCCGGCGGCGGTGCGTTGCTGAAGGGCCTGGACGAGCGGCTGCGCCGTGAAACGAGCCTGCCCATTATTGTTGCCGAAGATCCGCTCACCTGCGTCGTGCGCGGCAACGGCAAAGTGCTCGAGGATTTGAATCACTATCAAAAAGTCTTGTCCAAAGTAAAAAGGTATTGATCAACGATTCACCGTTCGGAGGCTTTGCACTTGAGCCTTATTATAATTTGACGCCTTCACGATATAGCGTCCGGACGGTTGTTGTGATGCAGGTAATATATGAAAGAGTCTTTGTTAGAGCGCCCGAATCTTTTTATCGTCTCCAAGCGGGAATATTTTACGCTCATCGCAGCCATGGTGGTTTCGCTTTATTGTTTGTTCAATAATGACAAGCCGCAGATCGATGCCGTTCGCGCGTTTTTTCTCGAGCGTTACGCGACGCTGCAAGCGAAGTTCAGTTGGGCGCGCAAGCTCGTAGCGCTGCAGGAAGAGAATGTGGCGTTGCGCCGGCGCGCGACGCACATGATGCTGGAGAACAGCCAATTGCGCGAGGCGCTCCTTGAAAATCACCGCCTGCGGCAAATGTTGGATTATCGCGAGCGCACGCCGTGGCATTTTCTCGCCGGCCGCGTGATCACCAAAGAGCGGGACGAGACGCCAGTTTCCGTTACCATCGACATCGGCGAAGCCGACGGCTTGCGGCTCAACATGCCCGTCGTCACGCCGGAGGGCCTTGCCGGCAAGATTTACAAAGTCTTTCCTCATATCAGCATTGTGCAGCTCTTGCTCGACCGGAATTTCAACGCGAGCGCGCGGGTGCAACGCAGCCGCATTTTGGGTATAGTAAGCTGGGATGAGCGGACCGGTCTAAGGCTGACAGCCGTGCCGCAGAATTCTGATGTCGGCGAAGGCGACGTCGTCGTTACTTCGGATTCGAGTGCGCTTTTTCCGCCGGGGCTGCGGATCGGTCTGGTAAAGCATACTTTTCAAGACAAAAGGTCGCTTTTTAAAACGATCGACCTGGAGCCGGCCATTGATTTTTCCCGGCTCGAAGAAGTTTTTGTGATCACCTCTCCTGAAAATCGTCCTCAATGACTTGTTGGTTGTTAGTTGCTTGGCTGGTACCCCGGCCTTAAACAGCCGTCTTGCAACGAGCAACCAGCGACGAGCAACCGGCAACGAGTAACCAGATCATGCGCATTGTCAAATATTTGTTGATGTTTGTTTTTTTGCTTTTGCTGCAAACGACGTTGATTCCCTTACTGTCGATTAAAGATTTGTATCCGGATCTGTTGTTGATCGGCGTTATCATTACCGGCATTCGGCACGGCGCGACGCCGGCGATCTTGGCCGGGTGCCTGGCCGGTTTTGTGCAAGACGCGGCCGTGACCCAGCTTTATGGGTTATCGGCATTGGCGAAATCGGCCGCCGGTTTTGTTGCCGGTTATTTTTCGCGTGAAAAGGTGAAATACAATTTCCAGGTAACTGTCGGCGTTCTGGCCGCGACGGCTTTGGCCAATAGTGTGATTTATCAGTCCGTTTATTATTTTGATTCCAGCGCCGGCATGGGATGGGTGCTTTTGAGGTACATTCTGCCGCATTGTCTCTACACCGTCGCGGCGGGGGCGATCGTCCACGCTGCCTGGCCCGGCGGACTTTGGGGGAAAGCATGAACCGCGAGTGTGATGGTCTCACAGGGATGTTCCGGAGCTTTTGGGCGCCGCCCAATTCATTGTCAATGTGCAATTGAAAATTTAAAATTGAAAATTTTCAATGGAACTCAATACCACCAATAAGCGCTTGATTTTTTCCGCCGCCCTTTGCGTTATCTTTTTCGTCTTGTTGATACGCTTCGTTTACATTCAATTGTACATGGGCGAGGAGTTTCTGCAAGCGTCGGAGGATAACCGCGTTCGCACGATCGACGTTGAACCGCCGCGCGGTTTGATCATCGACCGATATGGAACCATTCTCGTGGATAACTATCCGGCTTTCGCGCTTTACACCGTGCCGGCCGAGCTTAAAAACAGCGACAGCGCTTATGCGATTCTTTCCACGGCGCTCAATCTCAAGCCGCGGGAGATTCAAGAGCGTATTCGCCGCAACAGCCGGGGTAATTTCTTGCCGATGAAACTGGAGCGCCAGATCGATTTTTCCACCTTGAGCTTGTTGCAAGAACGCCGGCTCGATCTGCCGGGAGTCGATTTTCGCGCCGAGTCACGCCGGTCTTATCCGCGCGGCGTCAAAGCGCCTCATCTGTTCGGATACCTCGGCGAAATCAGCGAAAGCGAGCTGAACAACAAACGCGATCAAGGCTACGAGCCCGGCGATTTGATCGGAAAGAAAGGCCTGGAAGCGCGATACGAAACGATTCTGCACGGAACCAAAGGCAAGCGTTACGTGCAGGTCGATGCGCTTGGCCGCATCGCCGGCGATCTTTCTGAAACCGGCAACCCGCAATTGGCGAGCACGCCGCCGGTGCCCGGAAAAAACTTGCTGGTTTCCATCGATGCGTCGCTGCAATACTATCTCGAACACGAGCTGACGGGCAAACGCGGCGGCGCGGTCGTGCTCAATTGCAAGAACGGTGAAGTGATCGCCATGGTGAGCAAGCCGGATTATGACATCGAGCTTTTTTCCCGCCCGGTTAGCGGGGCGATTTGGCAGCAACTGGGAAATGACCCCGACAAGCCGTTTTACGACCGCATGGTGCAGAGCCTTTATCCGCCCGGCTCGACTTATAAAATGATTCTGGTTTTTGCCGGTCTCGAGACCGGCTTGATCGATCCGGAAGAGCGCGTCTTTTGTCCGGGTTACTATCGCCTCGGCACGCGCGCTTTCGGCTGTTGGAAAACGGGTGGCCACGGCGCCGTGAATTTGCTGCAAGGCCTGGAACAATCCTGCGACGTTTATTTCTATCGCATGGGGCTCAAAGTCGGTTTGAAGAATTGGGCGAAATACTCCCGCCATTTCGGTTTTGGAAAAATTACCGGCATCGATCTCATCGGCGAAAGCCCCGGCCTGGTGCCAGACGAAGAATATTTCGACCGGCGTTACGGTAAAAACAAGTGGAGTAAAGGTCTGGTTTTGAACGTGTCCATCGGCCAGGGCGATTTGCTGACGACGCCGTTGCAAATGGCCTATTTTGCGATGACGATTGCCAACGACGGCCATACGTTCAAGCCGCGCCTCAAACGCGGCGTGCAAGATCCTCTGACCGCGTTTGAAGAGTTCGAGCAACCGGATTCGGTATTCATCGACGGCATCCGGCCGGAAACGTATGCGCTCGTGAAGCGCGGCATGTACATGGTGGTGCATGGCAGTCATGCGACCGGCCGCGCCGCCGCAGTAACGGGCATCACCGCGGCTGGAAAAACGGGCACGGCGCAAAACCCGCACGGCGAGTCACATGCCTGGTTCATCGGCTATGCGCCGTTTGAAGATCCACAAATTGCCTGGTGCGTTTTCGTCGAAAACGGCGGCGGCGGCGGCGCCGTGGCCGCGCCGATCGCGCGCGGCATCATCTCGCTATTGTTGAATGAGCACAAGCTGATTCCCTCGCCGCAACGCTTTGCCGCAACGCCACGGCGGCGTGATTTTTAATCCGAAAGCGCGTGAAGTCGCCCCGCAGCACAGCATCGGTTACTTGCGCGTGCAAGTAGGCGGCAAAT
>JBOHQZ010000527.1:0-5043 GCA_050732275.1 bacterium | reverse complement strand
GCTTGGAGCTGGTGGTGCGCCGGCTTGGTCACGGCATCGAAACCTTTGAAAGTGCTGAGCCGGCACTCAACGCATTAAAATCGAAACCCGCCGACATCATCATCTCCGACTATCGCTTGCCCGGCATGGACGGCTTAACGCTGTTGGAAAAAGTCAAAGCGTTGCAGCCGGCCTGCGAAGTCATCGTCATCACCGCATTTGGCTCTGTCGATTTGGCGGTGCAAGCGATGCAAAAAGGCGCGGCGGATTTCATCACCAAGCCGTTTTCGCCGGATGAGCTGACCGTCAAATTGGAGCGCCTTGCCGAGCGCCTGCGCCAGCGCCGCGAATTGGAAAATTTGCAGGAACAAAATCTTTACCTGCGGCAGGAAGAAGAGAGCCAATTCAACTTCGGCGAGATCATCGGGCAATCGCCGCCGATGCAGGAAGTGTTTCGCATGTTGCAAAAAGTCGCGCCGACGGATTCGAGCGTCATCATTTACGGCGAGAGCGGCACCGGCAAGGAGCTCGTCAGCCGCGCCATTCACAAAAACAGCAGCCGCGCCAGCGGCCCGTTCATCCGCGTCAACTGCGGCGCGCTGACGGAGACGTTGCTCGAATCCGAATTGTTCGGCCACGAAAAAGGCGCGTTCACCGGCGCGCTGAAACGCAAGCTCGGCCGTTTCGAGCTGGCGCATCGCGGCAGCATTTTTCTCGACGAAATCGGCGACATCTCTCCGGCGCTGCAAATCAAGCTGCTACGCGTGCTGCAAGAAAAAGAATTTGAGCGCGTCGGCGGCGAAGAAACCGTGAACGTCGATGTGCGCGTCATTGCCGCCACGCATCGAAATTTGAAAGAAGAAGTGGCCAATGGAAAATTTCGTGAAGATTTGTATTATCGTCTGCACATCGTGCCGATCAACCTGCCGTCGCTGCGCCAGCGTGCGGATGATCTTCCCGTGCTGGTCAATCACTTTCTCCAACGGCTCGGCCACGAGCTGCGCAAGCTCAATTTGAAAATTGAGCTACCCGCTCTGGAGATGATGAAAAACTATCACTGGCCCGGCAACGTCCGCGAACTGGAAAACGTCATCGAGCGCGCCGCCGTGCTCTGCGAGGCCGAGCACATCACTGTCGCCGATTTGCCGCCGCTGGTGAAAGACCGCTCCGCTGTCTTCCAATTACCCAGCGAGAATTTGGACTTGAATCAAACTCTGGAAGAAGTCGAGCGTGCCCTCATCGAACGCGCCATGTCCCGTGCCCACGGCGTGAAAGCCGAAGCCGCGCGGCTGCTGGGGATTAAGGCAACGACGTTGTTGTATAAGCTGGAGAAATTAGGGCTGGGGGATAAAGAATAATTTCAAATTCCTATTTTGCATTTTATACCACAAAATAGTATATTTATCCTACCTTATTTCTGCATGCAGAATTGCAATGCGTTTGCTTAAAAAACATACTGGTGAACTCCGAAGGAGTGAAATGTTTATAATAAATGAGTTTCTCAGGACGCATAAACTCCGTAGGAGTGGCATGCCGGATTTTACAAGACAAGAGGTTTTGATTCTGTGGAAAAACATGTCACGCCTACGGCGTTATTTGAATCCGGGGCGGATGCGTTTCTATAAACAGGTCACTCCTAACGGAGTTTAAATTATGCTGGCGGCCATCTCGGGGAATACATGACCAACCCAATACCAACCACACCCAAAATTTTCATCAGCCACGCTTGGGAAGACAAAGCCTTCGTGCGACAATTGGAAGACGAGCTGAAAGCCGCCGGGGCGGAAGTTTGGGTGGATCACAGCGGCGTTCGTGGCGGCGATAATTTGCCCAAGCGCATCAGCGACGCATTGGAATGGTGCGATACGGTTTTGCTCATTTGGTCGGAAGCCGCCGGACAATCGCATTGGGTCGAGCTGGAATGGACCAACGGTATCTCCCTCAAAAAGACCATCATTCCATGCTTATTGAGCCAAGTCCAATTGCCGGGAATGCTGGTCAATCGTTTATATGTGGATTTTCGGAATGTTGACCAAGGTCTTGCCGAATTGCTGCGAGCTTTGCAGCTTGAACGATCTTCACAAACAAAGTTCAGCGGAATCTCTCCCCATCGGCAAAGTGGTGATCGTTTTCCAGATACCGAACTAAAAGACCGTCGCATCGACTCCGCGGTTCCGAGTCAAGCCGAAGTCGGACAACGCATTGACCTGCTCGTGCAAGTGCGCTTTCCCGACTCGCCGTTGTTGGGTCGTGAAGATTGGCCGACAAAAACCAAGCCCGACCACATCGAGCAAACTTCGGAAAGCGTTCCACTCGAATTCCCGGTTGATCCGCGCACCGGCAAGCTTGGTCCTGTGCGGTTAGAGATTCAGATCATCGCGCCGGATTTTGAAATCGCCGGCGCGGCGCGACAACGGCTGCTCGTGCCACCGGAGGAATATTCCAAATGCCTGGCGTTTTTGATTACGCCAAAGAAAACCGGCGTGTGCCGCATCAACGTTGAAATTTACAATATCGAGCAGATTTTCCTCGGCGCGATTCCTTTGGAAACAAACATCGGCGGTGCGCCTGTGGCGCAAGCGCTCAATGTGGCGAATCTTTTGCTGTTTGTGGTGGTGGGTCAGGATCGAACGGCAACAAGAGTAAGTGAGTTGGATGATGTTGATGACGCCCTCCCTCTGCCCGCTCCAGCTCCAAAAGCGCAGCCCAAGTCAAGTCCGCGTGAGGTTGAGCCGGAAAAGAAGTCGGATATGGAGTGGCAACACGATACCGCTTATGCCGGAGGGCCGCAAAAAAATACGGGTTGTTTAGGGCGAGCGGTATTGGGGCTGGGTTTACTTGCTTTGCTCGTCACGGTGTTGGCGTTTATTTTCGATTTGCCGCAAAAGCTGAACGGCTTATTCACACCTGCGAGCAGTCGCCTTTTTGGCGAAGTGCTTGACGCCAACAACAAAGGCGTGGAAAGTGCGCAGATCGAAGTGCGATTACAAATCGATGGGCCGCTCATCGGCAGCGCGACAACCGGGTCGCGTGGTGCATTCAATTTTCCGATCAAAGCCAAAAATGAAGAAACGATTTACGTCACAGTCACGCGCGGCGACTCTGTGGGCTTTGCCAATTATCTGACGAACGCGGGCAAACAAATCATTCGCTTCAAATCCTTTAAGAAAAAATGATGAGAGCAATTGGGAATGTTCGTCCCAGTAGTCCGGCTACTTGGGGTCGCTTTCAAAGTTAATAATTTCGCATTTGCACAATTGCTCACAAGGGGCAGGGCTGCGATTTATTGGATACTCGCTCCTGGCCGGCGTGGCGCAAGCCGAAGGCCAAACCAATCTCAGCCGCGAGTATGCGCAAAAGAGTCTGGCCTTGGCGGAGCGGCACAAGCTCGCTGACCTGCGCGCGGAGTTGGAGGCGCTGCTAAAGCAAATAAGATAAAAAGAAAAAATAACAAAGGTGATAGGGAAGGGGAGATGGGCGAAAGACGGGTTTCAATTGTTTGTCACTGGCCGGTTGATGCGGACGAGCTGGCCGGAAAGCTCTGCGTATGATCGAAGCGCCGTATCGATGCGAGCGGCTAAATTGGCAAAATTGGGATCGAACGTACAAACGAAAATGCCCTTTAAGCTTCCTCATTCTCGCGAATTTGTTGCTCAATTTCGGCGCGATGCGAGCGCACGTAGGCCCAGGCGTTCGCCAGATCATCGGCGCGCAAAACGGGATAAGCCCGCAACAAATCGGCCTCACTGGTTCCCAGACGTCGCGCTTGCTCCAATAGCCAAACCGGGATGCGAGTGCGAACGATGCACGGCTCTCCACCGCAAACATTAGGGTTGCTTTCAATTCCGGGAAAGGAGTCGCCGAGGTCGCGCACGACCCATTGCAGCAGTTGCGCCTTCTCCGCGCGCGTCATGGCGGCTAACAATTTTTCCGCTTGTTGAATAGTACTCATGGCCGATGATCCCATGTCGTCATAGGTATTTTTCTCCAATTGCTTATTTCATAAAATACCGCTTTCCCTTAAAAAATACAATGAGAATCTTGGGGGCCGGGATGCCTCACTTACGGGTGGGCGAAACTGACCGGTCGCTGAAATTTGCTGAGATTTTGACAAATCACAACTTTAAGCGACCGGTCAGTCCACCCACGACTAAGGCAATACGGGGCCGATAAATAAGCTGCCCGCGTTACTTTTCCCCTAAATACAAATATCTTCCCAACAAATTCACAAACTTGCTCCACTTCGCGCCGGCCGGGCGCTCGTCTTTGCTGATGCGGTCGAAGGCATTGAGCTTGGAATCGATCTCGTCAGCGTAGTAGAGCAAAAAGGCTTCGCGCGTCATCGGCACCACCGGCGATTCCTGCTCCAATTTTCCCTGATGGCTCAAAATTAGATGCTGCAATTTCATTCCCAGCTCTTTGGGAAATTCGGGAAACTCGTTGATCTTGGCCGCAACCATCTGGCTGCCGATGACGATGTGGCCGAGCAGGCGGCCGGCGTCAGTGTAATCGAAATTCGGCCCGAAAGTGTACGATTCGATCTTGCCAAGATCGTGAACCAGCGCCGCGGCGACCAACAGATCACGGTCGACCGCCGGATAGATTTTCGCCAGCCGGTCGCAAATGGTGGCGATGTGCAGGGTGTGCTCCATCAAGCCGCCGAGGTAATTGTGGTGCCACAATTTGCCGCCCGGCGCGTCGATGAATTTTTTCGCGATGGCGTCGTCGTCAAAAATGCGGCGCAGGAGGGAGAGCAGAAAGGGGTTGGCCACGCTGTCGATCATTTTGCGAAAATTTTGCCACAGCGTTTGCCGGTCGGTTTCAACCGCGGGCACCAGCTTGGACATATCGACCTCGTCTTCCGGCTTGGCGCGGCGAATTTTCTCGACGCGAATTTGCCGCACGCCGTGATACTCTTCAACGTTGCCGGCCACCTTGACGACGTCGCCGACTTCAACGCTGTCGGTATCATTCTTGCCAAAAAGATCGGGCGCAAAATCCCACCAGACGGCGTCAATGTGCGCGCTGGCGTCGGCGAAATCCAATGTGATAAAAGGATCGCCG
>JBOHQZ010000526.1:0-5046 GCA_050732275.1 bacterium | reverse complement strand
GCCTTCGAAAAAATATCTTTTGCCGTTGTGTGCATGTTGCTGTTCTTCATGCACACAACATTAGCCTCAGCGCAGTCCCTCAAAAAACCGCTGACGTTGGAAGATTTTTTCGCTTCCCCGAAATTTGCCGGCAATGCTTTTCAAGGCGGACAATGGGCAGATAAAGGGCCGGTGATTACTTTCGTCAAACCCGATGCTGCCGGCGCAACGGATTTGATCAGCTACGATCTCGAACGCGATCAGCAAACGGTTTTAGTCGAAGGCGCGAAGCTGCACGCGGCGGATGTGAATCGCCTCATCGCGATTCAGAATTATGCATTCAGCGCCGATCGCAGCCGCCTGCTGATTTACACCGATTCCGCGCCGGTGTGGCGGTTCCCCACGAAAGGATATTATTACCTGTATGATTTCGCCACCCAAAATTTGAAGCCCGTCAGCAGCCGCGAAAAAGGCTATCAACTCTTCGCCAAGCTCAGCGCGAATGGCCGGCACGTGGCGTTCGTGCGCGACCGCAACTTGTTCGCGGTGGAATTGGCGAGCATGAAAGAGACGCAACTCACGTTCGACGGTTCCGAGGGCAAAATTATCAATGGCACAACGGATTGGGTGTACGAGGAAGAATTTGGTTTGCGCGACGGCTGGGCGTGGAGTCCCGATGGCCGGCATCTCGCTTTTGTGCAGCTCGATGAATCGAAGACGAGTGATTTTGTGATGGCCGATTTGCAGGGTGAGAGGCCGGCGCTGAAACGCTTTCGTTTTCCGCGCGCCGGTGAAGCCAACAGCGAAATTCGCGTCGGCGTGATCGACATCAACACCGGCAAGCCGCAATATTTCAACACCGGCAATTGGCAGACCGACAACGAAGCTTATGAATACATTCCGCGCTTGGGCTGGACGCCGGCGATCAACGGCAAATATTATGTGTGGATGCTGCGCCTGAATCGCGAGCAAAATCACGTCACGCTGCTGCACGGTGATCCGGAAAATGTCCAGCTCAAAACTATTTTCGATGATAAAGAAAGCACGTGGGTCGAGCCGTTCGATCCGTTCGGCGGCAATCCCAAGCTCGTTTATCTCGAAGATGGCAAGCATGTGCTCTATCAAAGCGAGCGCGACGGCTACAATCATTTGTATCTTTATAAAACCGAGGGCGGGCCGGCGCGGCAAATCACGGCTGGTGTGTGGGAAGTCTCCGCGTTTCATGGCTATGATGCGAAGAGCAAACAGTTTTATTTCACCGCCAATGCTGAAAGTCCCATCGAGCAACAGTTGTATCGCCTCGCTTTCGATCCGAACAAATCTTCAAATCCCGCGCAGCCAGTGAAGATCACGAAAGAAAAGGGCACGCACGCTATTAATTGGTCAAAAGATCGGCGCTATTTCATCGACACCTATTCCAATCGCCACACGCCGCCGGTGACGCGCTTGCACAAGGCCGACGGTGCGCTGGTCAAATATCTTGAAGACAACGCCGAGCTCGTGCGCACTGTGGCGGAGTACGATTTTCCCAAAACCGAATTTCTCACCGTTCCTGGTGCGGATGGCAAGGCGCTGCATGCTTACCTGATCAAGCCTACAAACTTCGATCCCTCGCGCAATTATCCTCTGCTCATGTACACGTATGGCGGTCCGGCGTCGCAAAACGTCACCGATTCGTGGGATGCTTTCTTCGGATTTTTTCATGCGTATTTGGTGCAGCAACATCAAGTCCTCGTCGCCTGTGTTGACAATCGCGGCGCGGCAGGATATGGTAAAGCGTTTGAGAGCGCCATGCACAAAAACATGGGAACGGTGGAAGCGCAGGATCAAATTGCCGCCGCCAAATATTTCGGCGCGCTGCCTTACGTTGATGAAAAGCGCATCGGCATTTGGGGCTGGAGTTACGGCGGTTACAACACGCTGATGGCGATGACGAAATACGACGGCCCGCAAGTGATCAAGTTGGGCATGGCCGTTGCGCCAGGCGGAGGATGGGAAATGTACGACACGATTTATACCGAGCGTTACATGTCAACGCCGCAAAAAAATCCGCAAGGCTACAAAGAAGCTTCGCCGCTGAATTTTGTCGCGCGCTTGCGGGATGAGCAAGAGTTGTTGATCGTACACGGCGATCAGGATGACAACGTGCATTTTCTGAACACGCTGCACCTGCTCACGGAATTGCAAAAGAACAAAAAGCGTTTTCAGTTTATGCTTTATCCTGGCGGCAATCACAGCTTGCAAGGTACCGGCAATCCGCTGGTGTATTTGCACCTCTTCCAAACGTTGGCGGAATTTGTGCGTGAGAATTTGTGAAAATTAGGAGAGATCGTCATGAGAAAACAGACTTGTCTATTCGCAGTTCTTCTCTTCGGGTTTATTCTTCTTGCTAGTCGCAGCAGGGCAGAAGATCCGAATTCAGGCGCATCGCGAGCAAATCTTCCACAGACTCTCGAGAAACGAGATGGCCAGCGCGATTTTGACTTCGAGATTGGCACTTGGAAAACGCAGTTGTCGCGCCTCCTGCATCCCTTGACCGGTTCCACAACCTGGGTCGAATACACAGGCACGACCGTCGTCCGGAAGGTTTGGGATGGCCGCGCCAACCTGGTAGAGCTCGACGTCAATGGCCCAGCGGGCCGCATCGAAGGTCTGAGCCTGCGTCTCTACAATCCCGAATCCCGCCAGTGGAGTCTCAATTTTTCCAACAGCAAGAGCGGAACCCTAAGCCCGCCCGTGATCGGCGAGTTCAAAAATGGCCGCGGCGAGTTTTTCGGCCAGGAAACGCTTAATGGTAGAGCGATCTTTGTTCGATTCGTTATCTCAGACATCACTCCGACTTCATGCCGTTTTGAACAGTCATTCTCGGATGATGGAGGCAAGACTTGGGAAGTAAACTGGATTGCGACAGACACGCGGGTGAACGATGAGTCTGCCAAAGCGCACTGAGTTCCACTGCTTGAAAGGCAAAATTGAGATTGAGTAAATGAAAAAAATCGAGAAGCCCCGAGAAGGCGAGTACGCGCCATATACCATCATGTACATCGGATTGTTGCCGGACGATGGACTCGTCTTAAAGCACTTGCAAGATAATTTGCAAGCCACCAAAAATTTCACTCTTTCGCTTCCCGCCGAAAAACTGGCTCATCGCTATGCTGCAGGCAAATGGACGATAAAAGAAATTCTTGTTCACATCAGTGATGACGAGCGGATTTACGCCTACCGCGCGCTGCGGTTTGCACGAAACGACAAAACCGAGCTGCCAGGTTTCGAGCAGGATGATTACGCCCGTTACTCCGGCGCGAATGCGCGCAGCCTCGACGACATTCTGGAAGAGTTGACGACCGTGCGAAACGCCACGATTTCTTTGTTCAACAGCTTTGATAGTGATGCGCTCACCAGATCAGGTGTGGCGAATGGAAATATCATGAGCGTTCGCGCCGCTGCGCATCACATCGCCGGCCATGAATTGCATCATATCAATATTATCAAAGAGCGTTATTTGTGATGTCGCCATCAACGATGGATCGTAGTCACGCCCCCTTGTGGGGCGCTGTTGAAATGAGAATGATTAGTTTTTAAACAACCGCCCACAAGCCCCGCTCTTCCATAAGTCATTTTCAAAGAAAAGCGGGGCAAGGGGCGGGGACTACAAAAACTGCATACGCAAATGAAAATAAGAAAGAATGTGTGCATGATTTCGCGCCGCCTCATTGCCGCCGTTTTCTTCATATTTGGTTTCACACAATCGATGGGCGCGCAAGATTGGACGCAGTGGCGTGGCCCGACGCGCGATGGGTTAGTGCCTGCTGCAAACGTGCCAGCCTTGTGGCCCGATTCACTGCGCCGTGTTTGGCGCGTTGAGATCGGCGAAGGCTACTCGTCACCAATCGTTGCGGATGGCCGCGTGTTCGTTCACAGCCGCCGCGATCCCGATGAGATCGTTATGGCTCTTGATCTCGCGAGCGGCAAAATACTTTGGCAGCAAAAGTATCCGGTAACAATTGAAAAGAATCGCTACGCGACGAAGATGGCAAAAGGCCCGAACGCAACGCCGCTCATTATGAGCAAGCGGCTGTTCACGCTCGGCATTACCGGCGTGCTCACGGCTTGGGACACCGCAACTGGTCGCCAGCTTTGGCGCAAGGATTTTTCAAAAACAGTTGACACGTCAAAACTCTTCTGCGGCACTTCCGCTTCACCGCTTGCGCTCGGCAGCCTCGTGGTGATTCAAGTGGGCAGCGATGTTCACGGCGGACAAATTCTGGCTCTCGATCCGAGTACTGGCGCTACCAAATGGGAATGGCGCGGACATGGGCCAGGTTATGCCTCGCCGGTGGTGTTCGACATCGCGGGCAAGATGCAGATCGTGACGATGACCGACAGCTCGATCGTCGGCCTCGACGCGAAGACGGGCGGCCAACTTTGGTCCGTGCCGTTTCTCGACGAGTGGCATGAGAACATCGCGACGCCTGTTTGGACCGGCTCGCTTCTCATCATCTCCGGTACACGTCAGGGCACACACGCATTCGCACTGCAGCAGAGCAATGGCAAATGGCAAGCAAATGAAGTGTGGAAGAACGCGGAGGTGGCGATGTACATGAGCTCGCCGGTATATGCCGACGGCGTGATCTACGGCCACTCCGCGCGGCAGAAGGGCCAGTTCGTTGCGCTCGATGCGAAGACCGGCGCGATCCGCTGGGCCACCGAAGGACGAGAGGGTTGGCACGCCTCGGTGCTGCTCACACCGCGCCATATCGTCTATCTGACCAACAGCGCGGATCTCGTCGTCGCTCGCCGCGCCACAGCAACGTTTGAGATCGAGCGGCGTTACGATGTTGCCGACGCCGAGATATTTGCCATGCCCGTGCTCCTCGGCACAAATGTTTTCGTGCGCGATGTGACTGGCCTCAGCAGGTTGACGTCCGAGCGGTGAGGCTAAACAGAAGCCCAACGCGGGCAAACCGCAACCAAATGAGAACGGTTAATCCGCCGAACTTCGCCGAAACCACCGAGTGTCGCCGAAAAATTCTCTTCGGCGAATCTCGGCGCCTTCGGCGTTTCTCG
>JBOHQZ010000525.1:0-5047 GCA_050732275.1 bacterium | reverse complement strand
TCAAGCACAGCAACGTGGTGCTGGTCGCCACCGCCGCGCTGTTCAAAATGATTCGGGCGAACGGCCGGCCGGTAAAAACTTCGGCGTAATTTTGCCAGACCCATTTCGAGGGCAGCAACGGCGGCAAACTGGCCAGCTCCGCGCTGGGTTTAAGCGAGGTGATAAGCTGCCAAACATACGGCGCGAGATAAAAGCTCACCAAAACTGTGGCGATGAGATAATATCCAATTTTTGAAAACGCCTTCATTATTTTGTGATGTCGGTAAATTTCAATTTGGAGCTGAAGATAACCGGATTGATAGAGTATCGGATCGTTGGATTATCGGTATCTTTATAGCGTTTTTCAAATGGATAGATATGTCATTCCGAGGAGCGTAGCGACGAGGAATCTACCTGTAAACAGATTCCTCGCTGGCGCTCGGAATGACAACCTACTCACGCAATAGAAAAACGCCGCAGTTTTCATTACTCCATTAATCCAACACTCCAACAATCCATTACTCCATTTTTCCGCTTCCGCGCGTCAGCAGTTTGATATAAAACAAGCTGACAATCATCACGCAACCAAAGGTCAACACAGCTACGGCGGAGCCGGCGCCGAATTGCAAAGTTTGGAAAAGCAATTTGTAAGCATAAATACTGAGCGTCTCCGAGGTGTTGGCCGGACCGCCACCGGTGAGCACGTACACCGAGTCGAAGATGCGAAAAGCGTCGAGCGTGCGAAACAGCAGCGTGGTGAGAAACACCGGCATGAGCAGCGGCAGCGTCACGCGCCGGAAACGCTGCCACGCATTCGCGCCGTCGATCCTGGCGGCTTCGTAAATATCCGCCGGCAGAACTTGCAAGCCCGCGAAGAGCAGCAGCGCGACGAACGGCGTGGTTTTCCACACGTCGGCAAAAATCACCGCATGCAGTGCCAGGCCGGGATCACCGAGCCAATTTTGTGATGAGCCGAGCAGGCCGATTTTGTGCAAAAGAAAATTGAGCACGCCGAAATCCGGATTGAAAATCCACTCCCACATCCGCGCCGAAACGACGGTGGGGATCGCCCACGGCACCAAAATGGCGGCGCGGAGAAAAGTTTTCCCCGGCCGCGGTTGGTGCATGACCAGCGCCGTGATCAAGCCCAGCAGCATCTCCAGCCCGGTGGATAATAGGACGAAATAAAACGTGTTGCCGAGGCTTCGCCAAAAGCGCGCGTCTTGCAGCAAATATGCGTAGTTCTCCAATCCGATAAAGCGATGAATGTCAAAGATCAAAAGCTTGCGGTGCAGGCTAAGGTAGATGACATTGAGAATCGGATAAAGCGCGACTGCGGCGATAAGAAAAAGCGCCGGCGCAAGAAAGAGCTTGGCAAGTATCGATTCTTTTTTGAGCATTGGCCACGATTTCAAAAGATCTTAGCGCGTTAATCGCTCTCTCCGCTGCCCAACAAAAATTCGATCTGCTTTCGCGCATCGTCAAGGCCTTTTTCCGGCGGCTTGATGCCGGTGATGATTGCGCTGAATTCCGCCTGCAAAATTTGCGAGATCATGAGATAATACGGCGTTACCGGCCGCGGCCGCGCGCTCATGAGCACCGGCAACAATTCCGCGACGAAAGGCTGGGCGGCTCGCAGTTCCGGATCTTCGTACAAATCCTTCCACGCCGGTTTGAGGCCGGTGTGCAGCGCAACGAATTTTTGCGATTCGCGGCGCGCAAGAAATTTCACCAATTTTATCGCGGCTTCGGGGTATCGAGAAAAGCGATTCACGCCAAGCTGCCAGCCGCCGAGAGTAGCAGCGCTTTGTCCACCTTGGAAATGCGGCATGACGGTAATGCCGACCTTCCCTCGCACGGCTGAACCTTCCGCTTGCATGAGCGACCACGCATAAGGCCAGTTGCGCATGAACACCGCGCGACCGCTGCCAAAAATATGGCGCGTCATTTCTTCGTTGGCGGTGGTGACCAACGATGGCGAAATTTTTTCTTCGATCAGCCGGCGCATAAAAGCCAAAGCTTCTACAGCCGCAGAATCCGCGATGGCGACGCGGCCGGTGCTGTCGATCACCTCACCGCCATTGCCCCAAATATATTCGAGCACAACACAGACCAAACCTTCGTATTGCCGTCCTTGCCAAATGAAACCATGCAAAAACGGATTATTTTCTTTCTTTAAAATAGCCTTCGTCGTGCGCGCCAGATCTTCAACGGTTAAAGGCGGATCGAAGCCATATTTCTCCAATAAATCTTTCCGGTAGTAGAGCATGCCGGCATCAACGTACCAGGGCACGGCGTAGAGGCGGCCTGCAAAATGATCCGCGGCCACCGGCCCGGGAATCATCTCGGAAAAATCCACCTCGGAAAAATAAGACGTGAGATCGAGCAGCCAGCCTCGCTTCTGCCCGGCTGTACCATTTTGTGCGGCCGCGGCGCCGGCGCGCGCAAACTCGGGAGGCCAAATCACGTCGAGCGCAAACACGTCGAAATCAGAGACGCGCGCTTCCAGGTTGGTGATATAGAATCGGTGTTGCTCATCAGTCGAGGCTGGCAGGGTCTGTTCTTCGACTTTAATCTGCGGATTTTCGGCTTCGAAACGGCTTAGCAGCTCGTCCAGATATTTTGGATCGCCGGCGACTTTGTGATGCTTGAAAACGAGCCGGATCGGGCCGGACGTATTCTCTCGTGGCTGATCAGCGGGGCGTTCGGTTGAGCAGGCGTAAGCCAAGAACAGAGCGGTTAAAAATGTCGCAACTAATTTCATTTAAAACTGCCTTAAAAAGCCTCGGTTTTATTCGACGTTAAAATTTAGCGCAGGGTTTTGCCCGTCGATTTTGTCGTTTAAAACAATTTAACAGGCGAAGCGGCAAAATGCAAGCGCGAATCGGTTAAACAAAAAAATTTTAGCGGGCAGTGATTGCGAACAGTGGCTACCTGAAAATACGGTAAACGCTTCATCCCTTCTTCTCACTGAGTAAGAGTGCCACGGGAAAATATTGCAAGACCTCACTCATCCGCAATTCTTTCCCACTCTTGACGTCCTGCGCCGTTATCGCGTAAATATCGGAGATGCCGAGTGCCTCGAGATAGGCGACGATGTTCTGCGCTTCTTTGAAACCGAACGCGGGCATGAATTGAAGCCGGTAAGTGGAGATAGGAATTTTCATTTTTCTATTTCTTGAAAACCGTGAAACTGTGTCCCCGAATTCTAAGTTCTTTATCAAGCGCCATCCTTTCCGGAAGCAGCACGCCTGGTCCGCTCCAAATTTTGTCCGAAGAGTCGAGAATTTTTTTCCATTTTCCTTTATAGAAAGAGGCAGTGAATGCAACCTCTGCGTTGTTGAAATTGAAAATCAACAAAACCTGGCTTCGACCCTTCCGCCGCTGCAAGAGAACGATCTTATTCTCTTCAAACCCGACGGCTTCGAGAGCGTCTTTATCAAGATTCGCCAACGCCGGCATTTCGTTTCTTAATTTAATCAGATTTTTGTAAAAATCCAGCAGCACCTTGTGATCACCCTGCGCGCGCTTTTCCCAGTTTAGCTTCGATTTGAGAAACGTGTCCACGCTTTGAGGATCGGGAGGCTCACCAATCCAATTGAAGGATTTAAACTCTTCCTTTCTGCCTTTTCTCACGGCTTCAATGAGATTCGCGTCGGAGTGGCTGGCAAAGTAGAGAAACGGCGCTTCTTCGCCATACTCTTCGCCCATAAAGAGCATGGGAATGTATGGCGAGAGAATAACGGCGCCGACAGCAAGCTTTAGCGCTTCAAAAGAAACGAGTGCCGGCAGCCTTTCGCCGAGCATGCGATTGCCGACCTGATCATGATTCTGCGAAAACACGATGAACTGCCGGCCCGGCCTTTCTTTGGACGAGTTGCCGTGGTGGCGCTTTCGATAATGCGAATATTGCCCCGAATAAACAAAGCCCTCCTGCCAGCACTTGACGAATTGCTCGACTCGGCCAAAGTCGACATAATATCCGCGATTTTCTCCGGTGACTAACGTGCGGAGGGAATGATGAAAATCATCGCACCATTGCGCATCCATGCCGAAGCCGCCCAGCTCGCGTGGCCTGATTATTTTCGTATCGTTCAAGTTGCTTTCGGCGATCAAATGAAATTTTCTCCCTGCGTTTTTTGAAAGCTCTTCAACGCGCTCGGCCAGCTCTTGCAAGAAAGGCCTGGCGCTCATATCAAAGATGGCGTGAACGGCATCGAGGCGGAGCGCATCGACATGATAATTTTCAAGCCAGTGCTGCGCATTCTCTATAAAAAAATTTCGCACCGGATCGCTGCGGGCATCATCAAAGTTCAACGCTTTGCCCCAGGGTGTTTTGTATTTGTCGGTGAAATACGGAGCGAAGTCCCAAAGATAATTTCCTTCCGGTCCAAGATGATTGTAGACGACATCGAGAATCACAGCGATTCCCGTTTGATGGCAAGCGTTGACGAGTTTCTTCAAACCGTCCGGCCCGCCGTAGCTATTCTGCACCGCAAAAGGATACACGCCGTCATAGCCCCAATTTCTCTCGCCGGGAAACTGCGCCACCGGCATCAGCTCGATGGCGTTAATGCCGATTCCCTTGAGATCCCCAAGCCGCGAAATGATCGCCTCGAAAGTTCCCTCCGGCGTAAATGTACCGGTATGCAGCTCGTACATAATCATTTTCGCGAGGCCGATTCCCTTCCAGTCGCTGTCTTCCCACTTGAAGGCAGCATGATCGACGACTTGCGAGGGGCCATGCACGTCTTTGGGCTGAAAATGCGAGGCTGGATCAGGCCGGTCCTTCTCATTCTCCAATCTATAGAAATAAAGATGATCAGGAGAGACGTTGTTGATAGTGGCCTTCCAATAACCCCTTTCATCCTTTTGCATGGGAACGGTTCTTTCTCCAGGCAAAACGATTTTAAGCTCGACTTTGGTTTTGAAAGGAGCCCAGACGACGAACTCGCCGGTTCCGTTGCCGAGATAATTGGCGCCGATTTTCATTTGAAATTTTCTTTTACAATTTAAGCTTAAAAAATATTTAGAATTTCATTCTACGTTTAGCCGTCGTATCGTCTAG
>JBOHQZ010000524.1:0-5059 GCA_050732275.1 bacterium | reverse complement strand
CGGGTGCATAGACTTTGCCTTCAGCCAGGCGTTTGAGCAGCTCCTCCGTCGGCAGATCGACCAGCTCGATCTCGTCGGCGCGATCCAAAACGCTGTCGGGAACGGTCTCCTGCACGGTGATGCCGGTAATCTGCTGCACCGTGTCAACCAGGCTCTCGACGTGTTGAACGTTCAGTGTGGTGTAAACATTGATGCCGTGATCGAGCAATTCCAGCATATCTTGATAACGCTTTTTGTGGCGTGCGCCCTCGACGTTGGTGTGCGCCAGCTCGTCGACCAAAACGTAGTCGGGCTTCGACTTCAGGATGGCGTCGAGATCCATTTCTTCCCATTCAACGCCACGATATTTGAGCTTGAGCCGCGGCACATGCGGCAGGCCGTCGAGAAGCTCCTGCGTTTCGGCGCGGCCGTGGGTCTCGACATATCCGGCCACCACGTTGATCCCACGATCTTTCATTTCGTGGGCGGCTTGCAGCATCGCATACGTTTTCCCGACGCCGGCGGCCATGCCGAAAAAGATTTTTAGTCTGGCGCGGGTTTCTTTTTCCTCTTCGCGCTTGATAGCAGCCAGCAAGTCGTCCGGATCGGGGCGGGAGTTCTCTGTTATAGCGAAATCCATAACGAATTTTATTATGTTGCTAAAAGTTGCGGCGAATTTGCAAGTCGCTGCGCTTTTCAAGCGCCGGCCTGAGATGAATATAAGCAGAATTACTCAATTTTGCCAGGTTGTTTATAAGGTTATGACAAGGACTCGGTCTTAGTTCTCAACTGGCAGTGCATTCAATGCCAAATTTAATTTCAGAACATTGACGCGCGACTCGCCGAGAAATCCCAATTGCCGGCCTTCAATGTGTTTTTCGACAAGCCGGCGCACGGCGGATTCTTCCCAATTGCGGACGCGAGCGATACGCGGCACTTGATACAAAGCGGCCGCGGGACTGATGTGCGGGTCGAGACCACTTCCCGAAGCCGTCACCAAATCAACCGGAATGGGTTGGGTATGGCTCGAATCAGCTTGTCGTAAAGCTTGCGCGCGTACCTCGACCGCCTTAAACAGCGCCTCATTAGTCGGCCCAAGATTGGAACCGGAAGAGGCGGCAGCGTTGTATGGAAACGGGCCAGTTGCCGACAAGCGGCTCCAAAAATATTTTGGATCATCGAACGGCTGTCCGATGAGCGCGGAGCCAATCGCTTTTCCATCTTGATAAATCAAGCTGCCGTTCGCTTGTTTTGGAAAAACGAGCTGAGCAATGCCCGTGACGAGCAGCGGATATGCCACGCCGGTGACGAGCGTCAACACGAGCAGCATGAGTAGAGCAGGTTTGAGAAGATTGAGCATGGTATTTCATCCTTCGTAAAAAACGTTTGTAGTAGCTCCTTTAGGAGCCGGTGTTAATTACTTGAGAGCGCCTGAAGGCGGCCACTACGATCTTCACGCCAGCCCCAACGCTACCAGAATCAAATCAATCAATTTGATCCCGATGAACGGCACGAGCAAGCCGCCCAATCCGTAAATCAATAAATTATTCCGCAAAATGGTTGCCGCTCCCACCGGACGGTAGCGAATGCCACGCAGCGCCAGCGGAATGAGAAAAATAATAATCAGTGCGTTGAAAATGACCGCCGAAAGAATCGCGCTCGCGGGCGTCGCCAATTTCATGAGATTGAGCGTTTGCAGCGCCGGATACGTGGTCACGAATGCCGCCGGAATGATGGCAAAATATTTTGCCACATCGTTGGCGATGCTGAACGTCGTGAGCGCGCCGCGCGTCATCAGCAACTGTTTGCCGATCTCGACAATCTCGATGAGCTTGGTCGGGTTCGAATCAAGATCGACCATGTTGCCCGCTTCTTTGGCTGCTTGCGTGCCGGTGTTCATCGAAACCGCTACATCGGCCTGCGCCAGCGCGGGCGCATCGTTGGTGCCGTCGCCAGTCATCGCCACCAATTTGCCGCCGGCTTGATGCTCGCGAATGAGTTTCAACTTTGCTTCAGGCGTGGCTTGCGCGAGAAAATCATCGACGCCGGTCTCAGCAGCAATGCTCGCCGCAGTCAGCGGATTATCGCCGGTGATCATAACAGTCTTGATGCCCATCTTGCGTAATTCGGCGAAGCGCTCTTTGATGCCGCGCTTGACGATGTCTTTTAGCTCGATGACGCCGAGCACTTTCGCGCCTTCAGCCACCACCAGAGGCGTTCCGCCATTCTTCGAGATGGTTTCGACCGAGGTACGCACTTCCGTAGGAAATTTCCCGCCTTGTTTTTTGACATATTCTTCAATCGCATCTGCCGCGCCTTTGCGGATTTGGCGGCCATCGAGATTCACGCCGCTCATGCGGGTTTGGGCCGTGAACGGAACGAACGTGGCGCCCAACGCATGAATGTCGCGCCCACGCAGACGGTATTTCTCTTTCGCCAAAACGACGATTGAGCGGCCTTCCGGCGTTTCATCAGAGAGTGACGCCAGTTGGGCAGCATCGGCTAATGCTGCCGTGCCAGTGCCATTGGCAGGAATAAACGCCGTGGCTTGCCGATTGCCCAGCGTGATGGTGCCGGTCTTGTCGAGCAGCAACACGTCCACATCACCGGCAGCCTCAACCGCGCGGCCGGACATGGCGATGACGTTGGCTTGAATCATGCGATCCATGCCGGCGATGCCGATGGCGGAAAGCAAGCCGCCAATGGTCGTAGGAATCAAACACACCAACAGAGCGACCAGCACGGTCACGGTGACTGGCGAGCCTTGTCCAGCCGAGTCAACGCTGTAGATCGAGAACGGCAGCAGCGTCACCGTTGCCAAAAGAAAAATGATCGTCAACGCCGCGAGCAAAATGTTGAGCGCGATCTCGTTCGGCGTTTTCTGGCGCTTGGCGCCTTCGACCATCGCGATCATGCGATCCAAAAACGTTTCGCCAGGATTGGTGGTGATGCGCACGACCAACCAATCCGACAACACTTTGGTGCCGCCGGTGACAGCATTGCGATCGCCGCCGCTTTCGCGAATGACCGGCGCGCTTTCGCCGGTGATGGCGCCTTCATCCACCGAAGCAATGCCTTCGATCACTTCGCCATCGCCGGGAATAAAATCGCCGGCTTCGATGAGCACGACGTCACCTTTTTTCAACGTGGCGGCCGATACTGTGGCGAAACCCGCGCCACGTTCCGGACGTGAGAGTTTTTTGGCGCTGATGTCACGCCGCGCGCGGCGCAACGATTCCGCCTGCGCCTTGCCGCGGCCTTCGGCCATGGCTTCCGCGAAGTTGGCAAAGAGCACGGTGAACCACAGCCAAAGCGAGACGGCGATAATAAAACTTGCCGGCGCTTCGCCCCGACCAATTACCGCTTGAATGAACAAAGCGGTTGTCAGCACGCTGCCGATGAGCACGACGAACATCACCGGATTGCGAATTTGCACGCGCGGATCAAGCTTGCGAAATGAAGCGATGATCGCCTGCCGCACGATGGGCGGATCGAAGAGGGGACGAGATTTTGGTTTGTCGGACATGGGTTTTGTATTCCTTTGGATTACGCACAGAGAATTGATAATTAACAATTGATAATTGTCAATTGTCAATTCACTGCGCGCTATGAAATCAACATCAAATGCTCCACTATCGGCCCGAGCGCGAGCGCGGGAATGAACGTGAGCGCGCCGACGATGATGACGACGCCGATCAACAGCACGACGAACAGCGCGCTGTGTGTCGGCAATGTGCCGGGGCCGGTTGGCACGATCTTTTTGCGCGCCAATGAACCGGCGATGGCCAACGTTGGAATCGCCAGCCAGTAACGTGCAAACAGCATGGCGATGCCGCCGGTGAGATTATAAAACGGATTGTTCGCGCCCAATCCTGCAAAGGCGCTGCCGTTGTTGTTGCCTTGCGAGGAAAAAGTATAAAGCACTTCGCTGAAGCCATGCACGCCTGGATTAAAAATCGCCGCACGTCCGGCAGCGGTGACAACGGCCAGCGCGGTGAATCCGAGCACGACGATGGGTGGAATCAAAATGACCAGCGAGGCCATCTTCATTTCATACGCTTCGATCTTTTTGCCCAAATATTCCGGCGTGCGGCCGACCATCAATCCCGCAACAAACACGGCGATGATAGTGAAGACTAGCATGCCGTACAATCCCGAGCCCACGCCGCCGTAAATCACTTCGCCGAGTTGCATGAGCCACATCGGCACCAATCCGCCAAGCGGTGTGTAGGAATCGTGCATCGAATTGACCGAGCCGTTTGAAGCAGCAGTAGTCGCAGTTGCCCACAGAGCGGAGTTGGCAATGCCGAAGCGCACTTCCTTGCCTTCCATGTTGCCGCCGGCTTGCAAAGCGCTGGCATTTTGATCAATGCCCATTTTTGCGAAAGCCGGATTTCCTTCCTGCTCTGCTCCAACGCACAATGCGAGTAGCGCAACGAAGATGACGGTCATCGCCGCCAACACCGCCCAGCCTTGACGCGTGTCGCCGACCATTTTACCGAACATATAACATGAAGCGGCTGGAATCAGCAGAATCGCTAGCATTTCGAAAAAATTGGAAAGCGGCGTGGCGTTCTCGAACGGGTGCGCCGAGTTGACATTGAAGAATCCGCCACCATTGGTGCCGAGTTGTTTGATGGCAATTTGCGAGGCCGCTGGTCCCATGGGCAACAATTGCTCGGTAATCGCGTTGCCGCTGCCGTCAACGGTCGGCTGGAGCAGCGGCACGCTTTGATATGCGTCGAAATTCTGAATCACGCCTTGCGAAACTTGAATCAACGCCAGCACGATGGCGAGGGGCAGCAAAATATAAAGCGTGGTGCGCACGAGATCGACCCAAAAGTTGCCAATGGTCTGCGCCGTGTGGCGCGCCAAGCCGCGAATGAGCGCGGCGAGTGTGGCCATGCCGGCCGCTGCCGAAACAAAATTCTGCACAGTCAGGCCCAGCATTTGCGTCAAGTAGCTCATCGTGGTCTCGCCGCCGTAGCCTTGCCAGTTCGTGTTGCTCGCGAAACTGATCGCCGTGTTGAAAGATGAATCCGGTGTGACGGCGGCGAAGTCTTGCGGATTGAGCGGCAGC
>JBOHQZ010000523.1:0-5074 GCA_050732275.1 bacterium | reverse complement strand
GGCGCGACCTCGACAAAAGAATGATCGGCGGCTATTCTGGCTGGAGCTCACCGAATCACATTTTGGCCTACTGCGAAACGTTGATTTGGGGTGGCCCTGAATTGCGTGAAAAAATTCGCGCCTTTCAAAATTGTTGCGGCGGCTCCGGCACGCACGCCTTTTTCATTGCGTGGAAAAATGCCGCGCGTTACGACAACGGTTGTCTTGCCGTGAATTTGCATATCGACAAACTCCTGCCCCAAGCCGAGATTCGTGGTTATCAGCCTTATCAAGGCTTGCTCACGATTCAATTGAAGGCGTCATGTCATGTCAAGGTTCGCATACCGGAATTTGTCAAACCGGAGGAAATGAAAGTTGAGTCGAATATGGCAGGGGTTAAAGTGTGGGGCAATTTTCTTGATCTCGGCCACAGAACAGCCGGAGAGACAATCAAAATCACCTACCCGCTTCCGGTTTATCAAGAAGAGATCAGCATTGGCAATCCTGGCTTCCGCCAATATCATTATCGCGTGACGTGGAAAGGAGATACAGTTGTGAAGATGGAGCCGCTGAGCAATGAATACGAAACCGGTTATTCCGATTTTGACAAAAAAGAGGTCGTGTGTTTTTATGGCAAGACTGGCCCAGGCGAATTATATCAGCGTGAGCATTTTTTAACCGATGATGCGCCGAAGTTGTGTGAGATTTATTTGGACGATGGGGCGTTGGATTTTTGGTATATTCTTTAGTTGATTTGAGACTGCATGCTTACTGTAAATGCGCAACGACCCGGGATAATCGAGTTGGCGAATGACCGGATAAAAATTGTCCTCGAAAATCGCGAGGGTTATTATCAAGAGTCCTATTTTGCAAAAGATTCCGAGTGGCATTTGCTGCTCGAAAGCGGTAATCGTTTGCGGCCGGAGCCGGCGCTCAAATGCGACGGCCATCCCCTGCCGGTTGCTTTCACCGAGGCGAAGGTTGTCACGAACAATGAGCGGCGCGCGATTGTGCTTCTGATCGCCAGCCACAAAAATCATTTGATCGTTAAAATCATCGCGCTGGGAGCGGATGATCCCTTCGTGCAAATCTTCGTGGCCTATCGCGCGCACGACACGATCAAATTGGATGGTCTGCTCTCCACCTATTCGTTTGTCCCCGACGGCAAAAAATACGCGGAATACAAGCCGCTGGATTTTATTTTTACGCCGCAACTCCGGCCCGAGCTCAACGACGTGATCGCCGACCACACCTTTCGCTCTCCCGCGTTGATGATGCAGCAAGGCTCTTTCTTCGCCGCGCTCATTCCTGATGTTGACATGCTGGCAGCAGAACGCATGATCAAAACCGCCGCGGACGTTCAGATCGAAACCTCCGAGACGCCGCTGCTCTCGTATGGCTTCATGAATTGGCAGCGCCGCGATCACGTGTACTACGTAGCCGCAGAACCTGAGCCAGTATCAATTGAAGACAAGGCGATCTTCTATAGTCATTATCTCTTCTTGAATGCGAAGGCCGAACCGCGTCGCGGCTTTCAGGACGTGGTGCGATTTCATTGGGCGACTTGCGGCCAAGATAATTTGGCGCAACCACAAGGCCCGCAAGCCGAGCCATTCGCCAATTACATCCGCAAAGCGTGGGACGAGTATCTGCCGCAAATCGCGCTGGATGGCGCCTGCGGCGCCACAGGTGCCGAATACAATGGAAAGCCAATCACGCTGCTGCGGCAAGGACGTTTGGCGTGGAGCAATCAACTTCATCCCGAGGCCGACAACGACAATTGGTTCAACGCTTGGTTTCAATCTCTGCGCACCGCGTACGGAATGTATGTGCACGGCAAAAATACCGGCGATGCGGCGCTGAGGCAAAGAGCAACCAACGTGCTCAACTTGGCTTTGTCGGCGCCGCAACACCACGGCATTGCGCCGTCGATTTTTTATTTGGACAGTCGCAGCGGACAGTGGGTCGCGGATCATGCTTGGGGCGGCATTGCCAACGGCGAATATTATGCGATGTTTCATAATGCCTGGACGTGTTATTGGCTTTTGCAATGGAGCGAGCTTCTGCCGGAAAGAAGCGAGGAGATTTTGCATTACACCCAAGCCTTTGCGGATTTTCTTCTCGCGCAACAACAGTTATCTGGTGTGATTCCTTCGTGGTATCATCCCGAGACGCTCGAGCCGGCGGAAGCCTTGCGCGACGAGAATGCCGAGACCGCCGGCGCCGCGCTCTTTCTCGCCGAGTTCTACGCGCGCACCAAAAAAGAAAAATATCTTGTTGCATCGGAAAAAGCCATGCGTTATATTTTCACCCGCATCGTTCCCGAGCGCAAGTGGTTTGACTACGAGACGTTCTTTTCCTGCTCGCGCAAGCCTTTCGGATTCTTTGATGCTTACACGCAGCAATATCCGCAAAACACGCTGTCGATGCAGCAAGCGGCTGAAGCATGCTGCACGTTGTACAAATTGACCGGCAACGCCAGCTACAAAGAGTATGGAATTTCCATCATTGACTATCTCTGTCTTTACCAGCAAGTTTGGAGTCCGCCGTGGATGTCGCGCCAATTGTTCGGCGGCTTCGGCGTGCAAAACACCGATGCCGAATGGAGTGACTCGCGCCAGGGCTACTTTGCGGTGACGCTGATGAATTATTACGACCTGACCGGCGCGCGCGAATATTTCGAGCGCGGCGTGGCGGCCTTGCGCGCCATGTTTGCGTTATTTGAATCCCCCGACTCGCCGCGAACCTTTGAAAATTACGGACACGACGAGGATGACCGGCCTGGCGGCGTCACCGGAATTCATTGGGGCACCGGCAGCTCGGTGGTTTCCATTCACATTATTCAGCAGCGTTATGGCGATGCTTATGTGAACGTCGCCGGAAAATGGGGTGTTGGGATCGATGGTTGCCGTATCGCTAATCTGAGGATCGAGGAGAGCGCCATTCGCTTCGATCTTCTTGATAATGTGGCAACGCCTCGCCGTGTCAAAGTCAAGCTTGCGATACCCTTGCATGCAAATTATGAACTGACGATCAATGCGAAACTTTTGGGAACGTTTTCAACCGATGAACTACATAATGGAATCGACGTGGATTTATAAAAAAATTATCACACAAAGACCCCGTCACGGCGGGGCAAAGAACCGCAAAGAAAAACCTTTGCGCATTCTTTGCGTCTCTGCGTCTTTGCGTGCGCTTTTTCTTTTTATACTTATGAGTGAATCAACGTTCGCGCAGCAAGAGACGATTTATATGTCCGTGCGCAGCTCGCGCCAAACGCGCCTACACGCGAGTGACAATCCGCTTATCGGTTTATTTCTGAGTCGCGACGCGGGAAAAACCTGGGAGCACAAAGGCTGGCGCGATCAAATCAAAGTTTTCTATTCCGAGGCCGGCGCCGACGGAACGATGTGGTCGGCCTGTGGCAACGGCGTGCTGCGTTCGACTGATGGCGGCGCGACGTGGAAAATCACCACTGGTTGGGAAGTGACGGAATCGCTCAAGATAAAAATCGATCCGGGCAATCCCGAGGTTGTTTACGCCGCGACAGCTTATGGTGTTTTTAAGTCGTCCGACCATGGCGAAACCTGGCGCGAAAAGAACAGAGGATTGATGAGCACTTTCACTTCGGATATCGTAGTGGATCGCAGGAACAGTGCGCGGCTTTTGGCGGCTACCGAGGGCGGAATTTACGCCAGCGCGCATCGAGGCGAGCGTTGGGCGTTGGCCGGATTGAAAGGGAAAGGCATTCGCACCCTCGTGCAAGATCCAAAACAAGCGAAAATTTTTTGGGCCGGCACCGAAGATGACGGCGTGTTTCGCTCGGATGATCGCGGCAAATCCTGGCAAGCTTTCAATCACGGCGCACCGTTGATCACCGTGTATGCGATTGCCGTTGATCCAAAAAATTCCAATACGATTTATCTGGGGACGCATGAAAGCGGCGTCTATCGCTCGGACGACGGCGGCAAGAGCTGGCAGCAAAAGACTGCTGGAATGAAAAATCTCGTGGTGCATGCTCTGGCCATTTTGCCATCGAATCCCAAAATCATTTTTGCCGGAACGATCAACGGCGGCTTGTATCGCAGCGCCGATGGCGGCGAAACATGGGAGTTCAATAGCCAGGAAGATGGACAGGTGTGGGGATTGTCGGTGAGATAAATACAATTTTAAATTTGCAATTGCAAATTTTAAATTTATAAAAATGAACAACAACGATCTCAAAAACTATTGGGCGAAGTTGGACAAACAGATTCGCAACTGGTGGGATGCTGATTTGCGCCAGGCACAGGAAGCTGAAACCCGCGACAAAGCGCAGAATGCCATTTGGTATAGCGACGACGAGCATCGCGCCCTGGAACAAAAGAACGATCCTGAGTACACATTGCTGTTTTTGCCCTTTCCCTACGTCTCGGGCGGCGGCAGCGAAGCGGCGTTTCCGGAGATGTATTGTTGGGACAGCTTTTTCGTCAACCTGGGGTTGCTCGCTCACGAGCGTTTCGACCTCGTGCGTCATCATATTCTCAATCATCTGTTCATGATTCAACGCTATGGCTTTGTGCTCACCGGCAACCGGACGTATTATAGGTTTTTTCTTTGAATATCAATACGAGCAACAAAAGCGCTTGCCTTACTGGTCATTGGGTGCTTACTGGACAATGTGGGCCGGAGTCGCAACGCCGCAGCAAGCCGAACGCTTGGTGAAAAATCTTCAACGCTTCGAACATGATTATGGCTTGGCGCAAACAGTCGAGGCCTATCCCAGTCCGCATCCGGAATTTGAATGGTTGCAATGGAATTATCCCACGGGATGGCCGCCGATGCAGTTAATGGTCATCGCGGGTTTGGACAGATACGGTTACGCCGAAGCCGCCGCCAGAGTTGCCCGCAAGTTTCTGACGATGATGATCGAGTTGTATCAAAGCACCGGCAAATTGTGGGAGAAATACAACGTCGTGGAAGGCAATGCCAATTTGCCCAGAGAAAGATATGTTTCGCAGCCGCTGCACGGTTGGTCATGTGCTGCGGTGGTTTTACTGGGTAGGCGAATTTATGACTTGGAGTAGTGCAGTGATGGAGCGATACAATGGACAGT